>CAXUNV010000488.1:0-3915 GCA_964252355.1 uncultured Chthoniobacterales bacterium
GCCTTCCAGTTCGTGATGCAGTACGAGAACGTCGACTTTCCCGAAGCCGTGCGACGGCTGGCGCGCCGGGCCGGCATCGCCGTCGTCGAGGCGGAGGACGACCCGGCGGAGGGCGCCCGGCAGGCACGGCGCGCGCGGTTTCTTAGGCTCCACGCCGAGGCGTGCGCCTGGTACCACCGCAACCTGCTGCGCCTCAAGACGGCCGAGCACGCCCGGGCGTACATGCGCGGGCGAGGTCTGAACATCGAGGTCGCGAAACGTTGGCAGATCGGCTACGCGCCCGACGCCTGGGACGCGCTCGGCCGATGGGCGCAGGCGGCCGGTTACCGCCGGGAGGAACTCATTGAAAGCGGTTTGGTGAAAAGCCGCGACGAAGGGGGTGACGCCCGCGCCGGGCATTACGACCGGTTTCGGGATCGGCTCATGTTTCCCATCCGCAACGACGCGGGTGAAGTCATCGCGTTCAGCGGGCGGGTGCTCGACCCGGCGGCACCCGGCGGCAAATACGTGAACTCGCCTGAGACCGTCTTGTTTTCCAAGAGCGCGGTCCTGTTTGGTTTCGACCGAAGCAAACGCGCCGTGGCCAAGGCGCGCTCGGCGCTGGTGCTGGAGGGACAGATCGACCTGATCACCTGCTTCGAGGCCGGGGTGGAGAACGTGGTCGCCCCGCTCGGCACGGCCCTGACTGAACGCCACGCCGTGCTGCTCCGCCGGTTTGCCGACGAGGTCTTGCTCTTTTTCGACGCCGACCCGGCCGGACGGCGGGCGGCCGAACGCGCTTTGGAGGTGTTGTATGCCGCGGGCTTGCAGGTGCGGGTGGGCAGCTTGCCGCCCGGGGACGATCCCGATTCCATGATCCGCCAACGGGGGGTGGAGGCGTTTCGGGCCTTGGTGGAAGGGAGCAAGGATTTCTTTGATTACGAGGTGGAGCGCACCGCGGCGGACGGATCCGAGACGTCCACGGCCAGCCGGGTCGCCGCGGCGCGCAAGCTCGCCGCGTACGCGGCCCTCGTGCCCGACCAAGTGGCCCGCGAGACGCTCGTCAGCCGTTTGGCTTCCCGCTTCGGCCTGCCAAGGACCGCACTCGCCGAGATGGCAAAAAAACCCGCGACGCGGCCCACGGCCAAGACGCCGCCCACCACCGTCGCGCCGGTGGCGAAGCTGCGCCACGAACTCGCCGTGCTCGCCCAAATCGCGCTTTCCGATGCGGAAACCCGGGCTTGGCTGCGGCAGCAACCGTGGGAGTTCATCCTGGCACCGCTGCCGGATGCGGCGTTCTTACGAAAGATCCTGACGGCAGATTTTTCCCCGGAAACGCCGGCGAGCTTGGCCGGGTTCCTGGCCACGCTCGAAAACGGGGAGGCGGCGCTGGCCTCCCAGGTGCTCGCGGCGAAGCCGATCAACTTGGAAGTGCGCCGGATTTTCTGGACGGACTTCGCGGCCCGCGAACTCCGCGAGCGACGCACCCAACTTGAACGCCTGCAACGACTTAATGCTGAAGACGCGCCGGCGTTGGAAACGGTGAACCGCGAGCTCAAAGAAGTCCTTGACCACCAATCCGCCCTCAAAGATATTCCGCGGCTTTCGATCTGACGCGGTGACCGATGGCGGCGCTTCCCTTTAGCTCTTCTCCCGCACCCGGCGTCTGCTCCTCCCGGCCACCCTGCCCTTCCTCGCGCGACTATGCCCAAGCTCACCCCGAACCATCCGAAGCAGAAGGCGACTAACCCTGCGGCAGGAGGTCCGCCCGCCCGGAAGGGACCGCGCGGCGCGGTGGTGACGGCCGGCAAAAAACTCAATTCACGGGCAGAAATCCGGACGGACCTGGCCGTCGAGGATGACGAGGTTGGGGTGGCCAAGGGATCGGGCAGAGGGGGGACGGGCATGGAACAGAGAAACGGGGACGGAAGCCTGGATCTGCAGGAGCGCCTGCGGGAGCTGCTGAAGCTGGCCAAAGAACAAGGCTACCTCACCTACGACGACATCAACGAGGCGTTGCCCGACGGGATGGCGGACCCCGACGAGATGGACCAGCTGCTGACCCGGCTGCGGACCATGGAGGTCGACATCATCGACGCGTCGGAGGTCGACCGTTTCAAAGACGGCAAGAAAGATCTCGAGGACGAAGACGAGGAGAAAGACCAGAAGCTCGACATCTTGGACGACCCGGTCCGGATGTACCTCAAGCAGATGGGTCAAGTGCCGCTCCTGACCCGGGAGCAAGAGGTCGAGATTTCGAAGCGGATCGAGGACGCGGAATCGATGGTGCAGAAACACATCGGGCGTTTCGGGTTCACGGCCCGGGCGCACCTCGAGCTCGCCCAAAAGCTGATCGAGGGCCGCGAACGTTTCGACCGGGTCATCCTCGACAAAAAGATCGAAAGCCGGGAACGCTACATGAAGGCGCTCCCGCGGTTGTGTGCCCAGCTGGAAAAGGCCTGCGACGAAGTCGACCGCCTCTACGCCCGTTTGGCGCAGGCGCGTCAGGCGGGCAAGGAAGGGGCGGCCAAGATGGAATTTCAGAAGGCTCACACCGCGTTGATGCGGTTGTACCCGCGCTTCTACTTCAAACAGAAGGTGACCGAAGAGTTCGTGCAGCTGGCCGACGAGCAGAACCGGTTGGTGCACCAACTGCAGGCCGAAATCGCGCGGGCGCGGCGCGAGCCGGGAAGCGACGCTGAGCGCGTGGCCGAGGCGGAGGCGCGGCTGTTTGAGGCGGAGAAAAAGCTTTGGCAACGGACCGAAGAGTTTGTCTCCTCACACGGGGAACTGAAGCTTTGGTTGCGGAAGGCGCTCCGCGCGAAGACCGAGATGGTGGAGGCCAACCTGCGCTTGGTGATCTCCATCGCCAAGAAGTACACCAACCGCGGCCTGTCGTTTTTGGACCTGATCCAAGAGGGCAACATGGGCTTGATGAAGGCCGTGGAGAAATTCGAGTACCGGCGCGGGTACAAGTTCTCGACGTACGCCACCTGGTGGATCCGGCAGGCGATCACCCGGTCCATCGCGGACCAAGCGCGTACGATCCGCATCCCGGTGCACATGATCGAGACGATCAACAAGCTGATGCGCGTGCAAAAGCAGTTGGTCCAGGAATACGGTCGCGAACCCAACCCGGAAGAGGTGGCCGAAGAGATCCAACTGCCGGTGGAGCGGGTGCGCGCCGTGCTGAAGATGGCGCAGCAACCGATCTCCCGGCAGTCGCCGGTAGGCGACAGCGAGGACACCAGCTTCGGCGATTTCATCGAAGACAAAGGCGCCGAGAACCCGAGCGACATGACGGCCATCGTCCTGCTCCGGGAAAAGATCCGCGACGTGCTCGACACCCTCACCGAGCGGGAGCGTCAAGTGCTCGAGCAACGCTTCGGCTTGGTCGACGGCTACAGCCGCACTTTGGAGGAGGTCGGCCGGCAGTTCCGGGTCACGCGCGAGCGCATCCGGCAGATCGAGGCCAAAGCCTTGCGCAAGATGCGCCACCCGACGCGGATCCGGCAGTTGGAGGGGTTTTTAGAGGCGGGCGACTAGGCGCACAGCGCGGGCGGGTGGCCGCTGCGCAACGCCCGCCTCACCTCGCTGGCACCGGCGTACTCGTCGTAAACTCTTTGCGCAGCCCCTCGATGATCGCCGCGTTCCCGGCTTGGCGGTGGTCTTGGGTCTCCTTGAGAAGTTGTTCCTCCAACTTGCGCCGTTCTTGTTGGTAGCGCCGCCGAAAGCGTTCCCGACCTTCTTCATTCAGGCGCAAGCCGGACTTTTGCAACGCCTCGGCCGTGTCGTCCTCGCGCTTCTTTTCCCGCAACCGCTGCCGTTGACGCAGCACCTCGCGCTCCTCGGAGGTGAGATCTTCCCAACGGTGGTAATTCTGCAAAAACCGCTGCTGCTGCTCCGGGGTGAGCTGTTCGAAAGAGCGCTTAAAAT
>CAXUNV010000489.1:0-3900 GCA_964252355.1 uncultured Chthoniobacterales bacterium
TGTCCGGGGCGGGTGGCATCGGGGCAGGGCACGCCGCCGCGTTGTGACCCGCAACCTCTCCCTTCGTGATAAAAAGCGACGCCGGCGGAACTTTCACCAGCATAGGCGACGGCGCTGCCGGTGACCAGCTTCCGTTTCGCGGCGACGCACGCATAAATGGCGTTGGCGTTCGCTCAGGGCAGGTTGGCGCCCGCGGCGTTGACTCCGCTGACGAACCCGCCCAGGTGACCGGTCAGGATGACGACGGCCGCCGTGACCAGGCCAAGGACCAGGTCGGTCCGCGTCGCGGCCACGGCCGACGGCCGGACGTGACCCAAGCGGCGGAGCCGGCGCCAACGCCGGATGGAGAGCGCGCCGATGCCTAAGACCGAAAGGGTGGCGAAAAGGAGGTGCAGGCGCAGGTTACCTTTGAGCGCGGCACCTTCGAACTGCCATTGCCACGCCGCCAAGCCGCTTATGAGGGTGAACGGCGCGCAGAGCGCGGCGGCGAAGAGGTTCGCACTGGCCGCGCGCGCCCAGGCGACGCTCCCCCGCCAATACGCCAGCCAATCGAACGCCACCCCGGCCAGGAGCAGCGCGATGGGGAAATGGACGCGCGCCGGGTGTTGGGCGTGCGGCGCCAGGAGCGCCGCCCGGAGGTCGAACGGGTTCATTTACGGTCGTGCCGCCGGGGCCGCCGCGGTGGCAGGGGCGACGACGATTTTGCCGGTCATGTGCGGGTGGACCGTGCAGAAGAACCCGTACTCGCCCGGGGCGGTCAGGCGAAGGGAGAACTTCTGGTCGGTGTCAAGCGGCTTGGAGCGGGCGAACTTCCCGTCTTTGCTGGCCACGGTGTGGGGTTCCTCATCCAGGTTGATGAAGGTGATTTCGGATCCCGCCGGCACGGTGACCGTCGCCGGTTGGAACATGAAATCTCGGATCTCAATGCGGCTGGCGGCGGTGCCGCCCGCTTTGGTCAGGTCGGGGAGGGGCGCTCCGGCAAAAGCGGGACAAGCTAAGCAGAGGCTGCTGGCCAGCGCGAGTCCGCAGAGCGCGGAACACTTGGCTCGTTTGAACGTGGAAGTAAGGGCGATTACAGGCATGGGAGTGCGTCCAGGGCGAAAGTTAAGAGGTGGTGAGATCGGTAGGTTATTTGGGCAAGGTTAGTTGTTCCGTGACGGCGTGGTTGACGTGTCGGTTTGGGTCGGCCGAGGCAGGAGAACCGCCAGGGGGGTGGCGTACCCGCCCAGGTGGCACAAGTGATAGAACGGCCAAGTGTTGACGATGGGGTAAATGTCGGGTGCGAAGCACCCGTCGTTGGTTGGTGGTTGCATGTTGGTTAGTTTCGGTACGGTTGGTGAAGTTGATACGATGGTCGCCGTTGCTCACCCGAGCGGGGTGTCGACCACGGCCAACGCCTCTTTGCCTTGCACGTGGCTGACGCTGGCGAGTCCTAGGAGGCTCCTGAGTTTTTCGGCGGGAACCTTCATCGGGCCCGGGTTCGGCGCCGTGCCCGGCGCGGGCTGCGGGAAAGCGGTCGACATGGCCGAGTGGAAGCGGATGTTACCCTCCACCTTCTGCATCACTTGGTGGATGTGGCCGTTGAGGACGGTGACCGAGCCGAACCGTTTGAGGAGTCCCAGCGCCTGGGCGCTGTCCGAAGTCGCCCAGCCCCAAGGCGGGTAGACGGCCCAGAGTGGGATGTGCGCAAAGATCACGATCGGGGTGCTGCTGCTCAGGACTCGCACGTCGTCCGCCAACCAAGCGAGTTGCTCTTCGCCGAGTTGGCCCAAGCCGCCGGCCTGGAGGTTGACGACGTTCACCAAGCCGATGAAGTGGCAGCCGCCTTTGTTGAAGGAGTACCAGCCGGCGCCCGACGATTGGGGCGCGAACAGGGTGCGGTACCGCTTGCCGCCGTCCTCCAAAACGTCGTGCTCGCCGGGCACGTAGAAGACATCTTTGGTCTTACAATCCTTGAGCAGCTCCGTGAGGGTGTCGAACTCCTCGGGTTTGGAAAGCTGGGTTAGGTCACCGGTGTGCAGGAGAAACGACGGCGGCGTCGGCAGGGCGTTGATCTTGTCGATGGCGGCCCGGAAAGTGGCGGTGACGTCTTTGTTGGCTTCCTTGGCGAAACCGATGTGGCTGTCGCTGATCTGCAGGAAAGTGAGGTCACCGGCGGTGGCGGGCGTCGGTTTCGGAGCGGCGACGAGTTGGCCGAGCGTTTGCGAGTGGAGGACGCCGGCAGAGAGCGTCCAGAGCACGCCGGTGCCGGTCCAGGCCATGCAGGAGAGAAAACCGCGACGATCGATGCCGTCGTGGTGGTGGTCGTGGTGGATGTAGTCGGGCATGGCGTGATGACAGGAGGTTAGGGTTGGGATGAGGTGCCCGCGTGGCGTCGTGGTGAACGGTCCAACGCGGGTGTCACTGGTCCTTACCGAGCCAAGGCCCGTTTTATTCCCGGGGAAGAGAAGACGGTGAACAGAAGGTCACGAAGCAACCCGGGAGGGCCGGTGCCACCGGCGCGCCGTGCGCAGCCCAGGGGAGCGCGGGCGTCCCGCCCGTCCCTTCCGCGCCGCGCATGGCAAATCACCCGGGGACGGAAAACCGCCGCCCGGCAAAGGCCGCCCCAAGATGACCCCCGCGTGCGACGAGGGTAGCGCGGACGCCCAGCCCGCAACGCTTCGCGAAGCCCCGGCGGACGTCCGAATCACCTAAGATGCTCGGCGTAGCGATGCGGGCGGGCCTCGTCCGTCACGAGCCCGGATCGCCTTGCGGTCGCGGCCCGGCGGCGTCCCGTAAAACACCTCTTGCCCTACCAAGCCTCGCCTGACCGCGCGATGGCGAACATGGACACCTGCCTCACCTTCGTGATCTTTGTGTCCTTCTGTCTAACCCCGTCTTCCTTCGTGACCTTCTGTTCAACTCCCGCGCTTGTTCATGGCTTGCCGCCGTTGACCTTGGGGATGCTGTTCAGGACTTCGGTGAACCGGGAGGGATCGTAACCGATCCCGAACGCCAAGCAGGAGACGATGCCAGCCAGCCGCAAGTATTGGTTGGCGTCGATGTTTTTGAACGGATCGCCCGCCGCCAAATAGAACCCGGCCAGCACGGTCACGTAGACGACGAAGCTCCGCATGGCGGCCGAGACCGGGTGTTCGCCCAAGTAAAAGGCGCGGGTGTGGGCCGTGACGGCAGTCTGGGCGGGGACGCCGTCGTCTGCTGCGTGGTTGGCTTTGTCGTCCGACGCCCTGGGTGAAGCCGCGGGGGCGCCGTCCTGAACCGTTTCGGAGATGACCTTGGCTGATTGGTTCTGGTCGGACCCGGTCCGTTTGGCGACGCCAACCTCGGTGCTGCGCCGGGCCTGATTCTCAGGCTCCAGCGGCATGCGGCCGAGAAGCTGCAACCGGCGGTAGGCCGAGTTGCTGGCCGCACCACCGACCATCCCGGCCCAGAAGCAGAGCAGGCCCAGGTTGATGGGTGTGTACGTGCAAAGCGCCAGGACGAATGAACGGACGGCCGTCTTGGTGCGCACTCGGTGCGTGTCGAGGTTTTGCGCCCGGCGTACCAGCGGTGAGTCGGTCACCGGAGGTTTGGCGTTGGCAGCTTCCGCGAGCACCTGCTGACGCAGGCTCGGGTCATTGACCAAACGAAACGGCTTGGAATCTACCAAGGCGCCCATCCCGAACAGGGTGAACCAAACGACCAGGGCCACCAAGCCGAGGACGAGCGAGGCGCCGTGCAGCGTTTGGCGCATCACGTTTACCCACACTCGGGAAGACTCGAAGCGGTCGGACGGGTGCCTGTCGCCTGCCCCGATTTTGGGCGGCTCAGCGACTCCCCGGCGGGTGAGGGCTTGCCCGGGCTCGTCACCCGGCAATTGGGTTCGGTTGGCTACGTCCGAACTCTGGGCGTCGGCGGGGG
>CAXUNV010000490.1:0-3896 GCA_964252355.1 uncultured Chthoniobacterales bacterium
GCCCCCGGCTGTACCAGGGCGCGAACGGTCCCAAGGGTCCGCTGCAACCACGGTTCCCGCCCGGCGGTCCCGCGGCCACGGGATAAAACACCTCTTGCCCTACCAACGTTGGCGGTGGCGGCATTTCCCGCTACCCCGCCGCCTCCAGCTCCGCGACCAGCCGATCCTGCAAGCCGGCCATCTCCGAAAACCCGGCTTCGGTTCGGTCATCGTACCCGGCCAAGTGCAATAGCCCGTGGACGAGGTACAGCCTGAGTTCATGCTCGAAACTGGTGCCGTACTGGACGGCTTGCCGCTCCGCCGTGTCGACGCTGATGACCAAGTCGCCGTGCTGGAACGTGATCACGTCCGTCGGGCCGTCAAACGCCATGAACTCGCGGTGGACCTGCCGAATCCGCGTGTCCGACACGAGCGTCACACCAATCTCCTCCGGCAAGACTGCCCTTGCCGGAACCGCGGCCACCCGGTCGCGGGCCAGACAGGCAAACCGACGCAAACCCGCCAGATCCACCCGCCGGCGGCGTTGACGGTTCCAGACCGCGATGCCGTAGCCCGGCGGTTGCCGCCTCATGCCGCCGACGCGGGCGGCAGGTGGCGAATACGCCGACTCTCCTGGTCGGCTCGCTCCTCATCCTTCGGGTACTTGATCCGGGTGTGCAGCATGTTCTGCAACGTGAACCGGAAAGTTTCGGCGATTTGACGCACCTCCCTCAGCGTGAGATCGCATTCGTCCAACTGTCCCTCGGCGATCCGCTTATTGATGATGTCGTTGACGAGTTGCTCGATCTTCTGCGGTGTCGGCTTTTCGAGGCTGCGCGACGCGCTTTCGACGGCGTCAGCCAAGCTGATGATGCCGCTTTCGCGAAACTGGGGGCGCGGCCCGCTGTAACGGAAACTCTCCTCCCGCACCTCGGGGATGTCCTCCTCGCGGATGTTCATGATCTTGCCGCCTTCCCGGGCGTCCTGCTGTTGCTGCAGCGCGCGCTTGTAGAAATAGGCGACGAGCGAGGTGCCATGGTGCTGCTGAATCACGTCGATTACGCGGCCGTTGAGGCCGTACTTCAACGCCAAGTCGATGCCCTCTTTCACGTGCGCAATGATGATGAGCGCACTCATCGTCGGCGCAAGGTCGTCATGCGGGTTGTCCTCACCCACGATGTTCTCGGAGAAGTAGTTGGGCTTCACCAATTTGCCAATGTCGTGAAAGTACGCGCAAGCGCGGCACATGGTGCCGTTGGCCCCGATCCGGTGGGCGGCGACCTCCGCCAAGTCGGCCACCACGTCGCTGTGGTGCCAAGTGCCGGGCGCTTCCAAACTCAAGCGGAGCAGCAGCGGGTGGTTTCGGTCCGCCATCTCTAGCCAAGACATGTCGGTCGTGATTTGGAAGAGGCCTTCTAAAAGCGGCAAAGCACCGCCGACCACCATGCCGGAGATCACGCCGGTCAAAACCGTGGCGATCGACTGTTTAAAGAAAAACGCCCAATCCATGGCGCCCGCGTCAAACCAGGGGATCGTGATGATCCCGAAAGCGATCGCCAAAACCCACGTGGCCAACCCGCCGTAAAACCCGGCTCGGATCAGGCGACTGCGACGACGGACCTGCAACGTGACCAAGACCGCGATGGTCCCGTTGACCAAGCTCACCACCAAGAGGAACGCGTCCATGCCTCGGAACAGGATGGCACTCCAGAGGCTGACAAAGATCGTTGCGAACACGCCGTGGCCTTTGCCGAGCAGCACGGAAAGCACCAGGGGCGCCAGGGCGGCCGGAATCATCAGCGTGCCAAGTTCCCGGGAAAGACCTCCTTCGGGATGGGTCGACAACACCACCACCAGCTTGGCGACCGCCAAGTGCAGCAAAATCACCCCGAACACTAGGCCGATGCGCGAGTTTTTGACGAAGGTGTCCGGGTGGTTGAGCCAAAGCTGCGCCACGGCCGTGGCCAGCACGAGCAGACCAATCAAGAAATACTTTGCCGGATCGGGGTTCTCGCCTGGAAAGATCAAGAGCGCCAACACCCCGGCGAATGCCGCGAAGATGCCGGCCTTGACGCGCGTATCGGCGTCCAAACGGCGCATCCACTCCTTCTGGGTCGGTTTGCGCCGCTGCTTGCTGCAGGCAAACCCCTTTTTGACGAGCCGCTTACGGTCAATCGAGCCGAACATGCCTTCTGGAGCCCCTCTACCCTAACCCTTGCGGCCCGCCGTCCAACCGGCGGCGTCGCGGTGGTGTTTGTAAGCTTGGATGATGGATTGCACCAGGGGATGGCGCACCACGTCCCGTTCGCCGAACTCCACAAACCGGATTCCTTCCACCTCGCGCAGCGCGTGCATCGCTTCGATCAATCCTGATCCCTTGTTCGGCGGCAAGTCTATCTGGGTTTTATCCCCTGTGACAACACATTTGGATTCCGCCCCCAACCGGGTCAAGAACATGAACATCTGTTCGGTCGTGGTGTTTTGCGCTTCGTCCAGGATCACAAAAGCATTGTTCAAGGTGCGGCCGCGCATGTACGCCAACGGTGCAATCTCGATCACACCTCGGTCGATGTACTTCTGGATCTCTTCGGCCTCCAACATATCATACAACGCGTCATAGAGGGGTCGTAGGTACGGAAAAATTTTCTCCTGCAAATCCCCTGGCAGGAAGCCGAGCGCCTCACCAGCCTCCACGGCGGGCCGGGTTAGGATGATGCGCTTGACCCCCTCGCGACGGAGGGCATCGACGGCCATGGTCATCGCGAGATAAGTCTTGCCCGTTCCGGCCGGACCCACGCCGAAAACGATGTCGTGGGCGCCGATGGCTTGCACATAGAGGAGTTGCTGGGCGGTCTTCGGCGTGATCGCCGCCCGCCGCGGGCTGGTCTGGATGCGGACGTTGGCCAACTGCGAAAGCGTGCCACCCGCGTGCCCGGTGGCGGCGTCCAGCGCGTACTGAAATTCCTGGCGTTTGATCTGCAGCCCGCGTTGGCGGGCTTGCTCCAGCTGTTCGAACACCCCGCGGGCCCGATCAATGTCGGCGCGCTCGCCCTCCAAGCGCAACCAACCGTCGCGCGTGGTCACCTTCAAGCCCAAGCGGTCCCCCAACGACTCGAGGAGGCGCAGATCGTTGCCGTAAAGGCTTTGCAGCGTCCGAGCGCTGTCAAACTGGAGCGTTTCGGTTTCCACCATGACCGAGGGGGTCACCGGGGCGTCGCCCCGTGCGGCCAAATGACGCGCCGAGTTGGGCGCGTGGCGGCCAGCGTCGATGGGCCGCCGCGTTCGGCGGAACGACCAACGGTCATCATTTGTAGCCGTAGACCATCGCCCAATGGGTCCGGTCCTGGGGCGAACTGGTCACCTCGACGATGATGTAGTACGTGCCGGTCCCGCCCGCCATGACGTGCGCCCCGGCGTAACGCCCCTTCTGCCAGGAGTCGTTTTCCGCCAGCTTGCCCCGGCTGTCGTAGACGTGGATGGACATTTTGGCCGCATCGACGTCCGTGCCCGTGCAAAACCAATAATCGTTGCCTTTGAACAGGGTGTGCGGAATGGCCTTCTGCTCTTTCACGCCGAGATCTCCGCCCCATTGGTCCTCGCGGACGATGTAACCTTGCTTCACGTACGGACCCATCGCGTCCATGGCCCGGGCGATGGCGTCGTCCACGGTGCCCCAGGCTTGACCCGCCGAAAAGAGACACCACGCCGCCAGCAATAACGTTCGTTTCACAGCGGCTAAGCGTTCGAGTCGATGGCGCGCACCATCTCCCGGGTGATTTCGTTGATGCGTTTCACCGAGGCGGGCGTTATCCGCTGGTTGATGAGTGGGGAGAGCTGGGCAAGGCTTTTTTCAATCCGGCTCACCAGTCCGTTCTGACGCAACCGCGTGGGCATGCCGGCAAGTCGCTCTTGAAAAT
>CAXUNV010000491.1:0-3896 GCA_964252355.1 uncultured Chthoniobacterales bacterium
CTCCTTACGTGTCGATCCAGATATGCTCGTCGCTCGCGCCTGGAAAAACGGCCAACTGACCTGCGGCGGCGCTCCCGCCATGAGTGAAACGGTGCACTAGACGCCCGATGAAGGACTTGGCGGTTTCTGCTTTTCTTCTCTTGGCGGTTCTCGTGTCCGCCCTTGCCGTGCTTGGCGCTTGTCGCGCACCCGGTGCGTTCGCCCGGCTGCATTACGTCGGCTTGATCACCTTGGTGCCACCGCTTTGCGTGGCGGTCGCGATCTGCCTGCGCGCCGACTCTTTCCAGACAGTCGCAAAAGGGTTGCTGCTCGCGGCTGCCCTCCTCGTCACCAGCCCGGTCGTGACCCACGCCACGGCCCGCGCGCTCTTTTTGCGCAGCCAAGGACCTGGGCCGAAACGGTCGGAATGTCGGAATCAGGAAGGATGATGGCTCTCCTCCAGACGCTGGCGTTTACGCTGGTCGCCTTTTCTGGCACCGCCGTGGTCCTCACGCACCACCCTAAGCGCCAAGTCTTGGTGCTCAGCTTTTTTGGCATGATGCTCAGCCTGCTTTTTATGACCCTGCAAGCCGCCGACGTTGCCCTGTCGGAGCTTGCCGTCGGCACGGCGGCCCTGCCGCTCATGCTGCTGGCCACCCAGGCAAGTGTCTCCATCGAGCGCCGACGCCGCACCGAGGAGGGCAACGCGCGCCATGAGTGAGCGTCGCCGCCGAGCCGCGCTTTTTGCCTGCGGCATCCTGCCGTTCGGGTTCCTGGTCGGTTTCGCGTTGCTCGGATTACCCGGCTTCGGCTTTTATCCCGGACCGTACGGCGACCGCCTCAACGCGGCCGGCGTCGCGCAGCGTCACCTCACCAACCTGGTGAGCGCGGTCAACTTCGACTATCGCGGGCTCGACACGTTGGGCGAAGAGTACATCCTGTTTGCGGCGGTGACCGGCGCGTCGCTCCTGCTGCGCGGCGCGGAACGGCAAGAGGCGCCGAAAGGCGTGCCGCCGCGGCGGCAGTCGGACCAGCAAGACGATGATGCGGTCCGGCTCCTGAGCGCCGGGTTGGCGGCTACGTTGGTCCTTTTCGGCATTTATGTGGTGCTGCACGCGCACTTGACGCCGGGGGGCGGTTTTCAAGGAGGGGCCATCATCGGAACGGCCTCCGCGTTGCTCTACCTCAGTTACGAACGCGACGCCTATCATCGGTTAGTGAGTAAGCCGTGGGTGGACCTAGCCGAGGCGATCGGCGCCGGGAGTTACGCCGTCATCGGCTTAGGCGCTTTGGCCGCTGGCGGCGCCTTCTTGCAAAACGTGCTGCCGCTGGGAACGACGGGTCAGTTGCTTTCGGCGGGCACCATCCCCGTGATCAACGCTGCGGTCGGGCTCGAGGTCTCTGCCGGGTTTGCCCTCCTGTTCCTGGAATTCACCAAAGGCCTGCGGCCTTCACCCGGTGACAAGGGCAGCCTACCCCAACCATGACCTTCCTCCCGTACTTGGTGGCCCTTTGGCTTTTCTCCGTCGGACTTTACGGGGTCGTCACCAGCCGCAACCTCCTGCACCTCATCGTCTGCCTCACGGTGGTGCAGTCGTCGACCTACGTCCTCCTGCTCTCGGCTGGTTACCGGCAGGGTGGGGCGGCCCCGATCTTCAAGGACCTACCCCCGGGCACCCCGGCGGTTGACCCCGTCGTGCAC
The DNA here is from genome assembly GCA_964252355.1 of uncultured Chthoniobacterales bacterium. GTDB lineage: Bacteria > Verrucomicrobiota > Verrucomicrobiia > Chthoniobacterales > JAFAMB01 > CAXUNV01. Next base: position 1,682 of record CAXUNV010000491.1, read on the forward strand.
GCCCTCGTCCTGACCGACATCGTGGTCGGTGCAACCGTCACCGCCCTGCTGTTGGCCATCACCCTCCAGGTCTACCGGCGGCGCGGCACGCTCCGGCCGGCCGAACTCCGGCCGATGCACCATTGAAGCGCGCCACCGCGCGCCGCCGGCCGTGCGCGGGTCCACCCGTCATGGATCTCCTACCTCCCTTGCTGGTGGCGTTGCCGCTGCTGGCCGCCGCCCTGCTCGGCAGCGCTCCGCACCGTTGGCCGCGCGCCTTTGCCGACGTCTTGGCGCTGGCCGTGGCCGCGTGCGACGCCCTGGCCGCCCTGTGGTTGAGCCACGCACACAGCCGACCGCAGGTCTACTGGTTTGGGGGTTGGCGCCCTTCGGCCGGGATTGCGCTCGGCATCGCCTTCGTCACCGACGGGTTTGGCGCCGCCTTGGTGGCCACGGTCAACGCGCTCGGCGTCGCGGCCCTGACCTACGCGTGGCGCTACTTTGATTCGGTCGGCGTCTCCTTCCACGTGCTGCTCTTGGTCTTCCTCGGCGCCATGAACGGTTTTTGCCTGAGCGGCGACCTGTTCACCACGTTCGTCTTCTTCGAATTGATGAGCGTCGCGGCGTACGCGTTGGCCGGACAAAAGATCGAGGCGCAATCCCTGGAAGGCGCCTTCAACTTCGCGGTCACCAACAGCCTCGGCGCCTTCTGCTTCCTTTGGGGCACCGCGCTGCTTTACGCCAAATTCGGGGCGCTTAATCTCGCACAGCTGGGGGTGGCGCTGAGCGCGGCGGGACCATCCGCGAAAGTTTTGGTCGCGGTAGCCTTTGCCTTGGTGGCCACGGGATTCTTGGTCAAGGCTGCCGCGGTCCCGTTCCACTTTTGGTTGCCGGACGCCCACGCGGTCGCGCCTACGCCGGTCTGCGCGCTTTTCAGCGGGGTGATGGTTGAACTCGGCATTTATGGTCTGGCGCGCACCCACACCGTCGTGTTCGCGCCGGCGTTCGGCACCACGGACGCAGCCGTGCGCGCCATCCTCGTCGGGGTGGGCGCGGTCAGCGCGGTGGTGGGAGCCGCGATGTGTTACCGGCAGAGGCACCTCAAACGCCTCCTGGCCTTCTCCACCGTCTCCCACGCCGGGTTGATGACGGTCGGGGTGTTTCTTGGGCCGGTCGGCGCGCTTGCGGGGGCTGCTTTGTATCTGGTGAGCCACGCGTTGGTGAAGGGCGCGTTGTTCTTCTGCAGCGGCATGCTCCTCAACGGGCTCGGCAGCGTCGACGCGATCGCTTTGCGCGGACGCGGGCGCGCTTTGCCGAGTGTCGGGGTGCTTTGGGGCGTCGGCGGGCTGGCGTTGGCGGCCATGCCGCCGTTCGGCACGGGTGTAGCCGAAGGCATGGTGGAACGAGCCGGGCACGACGCCGGACACGGGTGGCTGCCTTGGGTTTCTTTGTTTGCGTCGGTCCTCACCGGTGCTGCCGTGCTCCGGACCGGCGGCGGCATTTTCCTGGGGTGGGGCCCGCGTCCGGAGGACGAGGAGGACCAAGGGGCGCCGACGTGTGCCGAAGGCGCGGAAAATCAGGAGAAACCGAGTGGCAAACTCCCCTTCGCCATGATTGGTACCACTGCCGTCCTGCTGACGGTCGCCGCATTTATCGCTTGGCCGCCAGGGGTGCGTTCCGGTGCGCAAGCCGGGGCGCGCACGTTCTCCGACGGGGAAGGTTATCGTACCGCAGTCCTCGGCGACGCAGGCACCTCGGGTGCCGCCACGGCGTCACCCACGGCCTCATCCCCAAGCTCCCCTCTGGCGGTGAACGTCGTGCCCGGGCTGGTGTCCGGCGTTTTGGCCATCGCGTGCGCCGCCGGTTCGCTGGCCATCGACCGGTTTCCGGAAGGCCTTCGGCGGTTCGGCAAGCGGACCCTGGAACCCGTTTTGTCTTTCTTGGAACGTCTGCACAGCGGCAACGTGACCGACTACGCCTTGGCCCTGCTGCTGGGAGCCGCCCTCGTCGTCTCGCTCTGCATCGCGGTCACTTGGGCGCGGTGAACGGACGGGTGCCGATCGCCAGCGCCGGCCCGCACGTGGCCGCGATAACAAAGCGGAGGTTTGGCGTCCGGGTTTCCGGCACGGAAGTCCCCGCGAGTCCGCGCTTGGGGCACCGCCTCAACGAGGCGCAAGCGAAGAGCCCAGGGTTCACCTCGGAAGTTTAGGCCCGAAGGGTCGGAAGATCCCGGGGC
>CAXUNV010000492.1:0-3860 GCA_964252355.1 uncultured Chthoniobacterales bacterium
AGCGTGCCCCCGGCCGTGGCGATCACCACCAGGATTGCCAGCATCGCCTCCCAACCGATTTTGCGGGCGAGGCGCCGGGTGCTCTGTGGGGCTTCGCTCAAACGTGGCTCCATTTCACCCGCGAACGCAGCGCGTTGCGGAAAGCTAGGTAGGCGTCCACCGCGATCGCCACGAGCAGCATCGCACCCTGGAAGGCTTGCTGCCAAAAGGAGGGCACTCGCAAGAGGACCCGCGTGCTACTGAAGACGCTCAACAGCAGCGCACCCAGCACCGCACCCACCACGGTGCCGACCCCGCCGGTGATGGCTACACCCCCGACCACGGTCGACGTGATCACGGCCAATTCGATCCCTTCTCCCGCCGTCGCATCCACCGTCCCGAACCGTGCCAGCCAGAGCGCGCCCGCCAAGCCGGCGATGGCGCCCGAAATGAGAAAGCCGGCCGCGATCCTGCGGCTGACGTCGATGCCGGCCAGCACCGCGGCGTTGGGGTTGCTGCCGATGGCGTAAAATTCGCGCCCGGCGCGGTATTGGCGCAGCCCGATCGCGAAAATGAGCAATAGGACCAAGACGATCCAAGTCAGGACCGGAATGCCTCCAAAGGTGGAAGTGCCGATGGCGAGAAACGAACCGGGCACGTTGGCAGCGTTGATTTGCCGGCCATGCACCCACGCGTAGTTGGCGCCCCGGAAGATGTAGAGCGTGCCTAAGGTCGTAATCAGTGCGGGGATCTTGCCCCAGGCGATCAGGGCCGCGTTGACGGCGCCGAGCAGCAAACCGGCGAGCACGGCGAGCAAAACCACGGTCAGACCGGAGATGCCGGGGTGATTGACAAACAGGGTCCCGGAAAGGAACGCGGTGATGCCGACGATCGAGCTGATGGACAGGTCGATTTGCCGCATGAGGATGATGATCGTCTGGCCCAGCACCAGCAGGGCGACGATTGAGACGTTCAGCATCAGATCCTTGAGGCTTTGCCCGTTCAGAAATCGTGGGTTCAGGGCCGTCGTCACGGCGATGAGGGCTGCGATCAGCAGGATCAGGCTGGCCTCGCGGCTGCGCGCGAGAACGTTCAACCAGCCTTGGCCTTTGGCACGACCGGCCGCTTCGGTGCTCATGGTTGTCCGTTCGACGCGGCTTTGGCTTCGCCCTCCCGGAGCGAGCCGGTTTGGCCGGTGGCGGCGAACATGATGGCTTCCTCGGTGGCTTCCGCCCGGGACAACTCCGCCGTGAGTTTGCCTTCGTGCATCACCAGCACGCGGTCGGCCATCCCGAGGACTTCCGGCAGGTCGCTGGAAATCATGATGATGGCCATGCCCTCTTTGGCCAGTTGTCCCAAGGTCCGGTGAACCTCGGACTTGGCGCCCACGTCGACGCCGCGGGTCGGTTCGTCGACGATGAGCAACTTGGGTTTGGTCGCCAGCCATTTGGCCAGGACCACCTTTTGTTGGTTGCCGCCCGACAAGATGTTGGCCGGTTCTTCGAGGTGGCCCCGGAGGCGCATCCGCTGCGTCCATTGCGCGGCAATCGCCTTTTCCTTTTTGCGCGAAACCAAGCCGAACCGCTGAACCAGGGGCAGGACCGTCAAGGTGGCGTTGCGCATGACGGCCATCTCCATCACCAGCCCTTGCTGCTGGCGGTCCTCCGGCACCAAGCCGACGCCGGCTGCCATCGCGTCTTGGGGCGAGTGATTGCGCAGCACCGTCTCCCCGATCGACACCTCACCGCTGTCCAAGGGATCAATCCCGAAAATCGCCCGGGCCACCTCGCTGCGGCCGGCGCCCACCAACCCCGCCAAAGCGATGATCTCGCCTTGGCGTACCTCGAAGCTGATGTCCTTGAACACCCCGGCCCGGCGCAGCTCCTTGACGCGCAAGACCACCTTGCCCGGTGCCACCATTTCTTTCGGGTAGAGGGCGTCCAAGGAGCGGCCCACCATCTTGCGAATCACCTCTTCAGTCGTCCACTCCCCGATCGGACCCGAGCCGACCACCCGGCCGTCGCGCATGACGGTGATCCGCTGCGAAATGGTAAAAACCTCTTCGAGGCGGTGCGAGACGAACATCAGGGCTACCCCTTTGGCGCGTAGCCGTTCGACGACTTGGAAAAGCCGCTTGACCTCTTCGAGGGAAAGGGCCGCCGTCGGCTCGTCCATGATCAGCACCTTGGCCTCGAACGTCAGCGCTTTGATGATCTCCACGATCTGCTGATCGGCGATGCTCAAGCCCAGCACCGGGTCTTCGGGCCTTAAGGAAACGCCCAACTGCTTGAGGTGTCCCGACACCACCCGGCTCATCTCAGCGTAGTCGATCCAACCGTAAGGGGTCTTGGGTTGCCGGTGCATGAAGACGTTTTCGGCCACGGACAGGTCGCGAAACAGCGTCGGCTCCTGGTAGATCACCGACACCCCGGCTTGTTGAGCTTGGGCGGTGGACCGAAACAGGACTTCCCGGCCGTTGACGCGCACCGCGCCTCGGTCGGGCAGGTGCAGCCCGGCCATGATTTTGACCAGCGTACTTTTGCCGGCGCCATTCTCGCCCATCAAAGAATGCACCTCGCCCGGAAAAAGCGGCAAGCTGACGCCCTCAAGCACGCGGGTGCTGCCGAACGATTTATGGATGTCGACCAACTCGATCGTAGGCTCGCTCATGTCATGACCGCGTTGCGGTTTTGCGTGTGGGGGATAGGCGGCCGGGAACTCACGGGGGAACCTACACAAGTCGTGCGTCTGACCAAGGGGAGCATGGAGCCAGGTTGGGGTTTGTCTAGACAAAACTCAAACTTTTATGTGTAGACATATGCGGGTTTCGTGGCGACGGTTCCTGGCCACCCAACGGACCCCCCACGCTTATGAACGAGTCCTTGACCCGAAAAATCCAGGCCGCGCTCGATGACTTCCGGATTGAAACCCCCAGTTGGGGCTTTGCCGACACGGGAACCCGCTTCGGTAAGTTTTTGCAGGACGCCGCCGCCATCGACGTCAACGACAAACTCGCCGACGCGGGACAAGTCCAAGCGTTCACCGGATTTTGCCCGTCGGTGGCCCTGCACGTGCTCTGGGATTTTTCGGCCGAGCAAGGCCCCGCCGAAATCGTGCGGCTGGCCCAGAAATACGGGGTGCGCATCGGAGCGATCAACCCGAACCTCTTTCAGGATCAGATTTACAGGTACGGCTCGCTCTGCAACCGCGACGAGGGCGTGCGGGCGACGGCGGTAAAGCATCTGCTCGAGAGCGCCGAACTGGCGAAACGGACCGGTAGCCCCATCGTTTTCATCTGGATGGCGGACGGGTCCAATTACCCGGGCCAAGCCAACGTCCGGTGGCGCAAGCACGCGTTGGTGGAAGCGTTGCGGTCGCTGCACCAAGTGCTGGGCCCCGACCAGCTCATGTTTTTAGAATACAAGCCGTTTGAGCCGGCTTTCTACCACACCGACTTGGCCGACTGGGGCATGTCGTACGTGGTGGCCAAAGAGGTCGGCCCCAAGGCGCGCGTGGCGGTTGACCTCGGCCACCATTACCAGGGTCAGAACGTCGAGCAGATCGTCGCGTGGCTCTTGGACACCGGCATGTTGGGCGGCTTCCATTTCAACGATCGCCGGTATGCCGACGACGACCTGACGTTCGGGTCCATCGACCCGTACCAAGCGTTCCGGATCTTTCACGAGATCCACTTCTTCGGCTGGGAGACGAAGCAGACGCCGCAGATCCCCTACATGATCGACCAGTCGCACAACGACAAGCCCAAGATCGAAGCCATGATCCAGACGGCGGTAACCGCCCAGGAATTGTACGCGAAGGCGGCGACCGTCGATTACGAGAAGCTGGCGTGTCACCAGGAACGCAATGAGCAGGTCGATGCC
>CAXUNV010000493.1:0-3856 GCA_964252355.1 uncultured Chthoniobacterales bacterium
GTGCCGCGCCGGTCAACGTGATCACCCCGTACCCAGGCACGGAGACCGTGGTTCCGGTGCCGTTCAACGGCACCTGCGACGGCTGGAACAGGCCGGCGACGCTGGAGGTGTAGGCGTGCAACGTGGCGAGTCCCGCCGGTGCGGAACCGATCGTCAACGCCGCCTGCGTCGGCCCGGCGTTCGCGTTGACCAGCACGATGGTCATGCTCCGGCCGTCGGCGCTCAGGAAAGCGGACGCGGTGAGGCCCGTGCCACCATTGACCGTGGCAATCACCCGCCGGAAGTTTGGCCGGATGAACTTCGCAAAATGTTTAAGCGCGACGTACTTGGCCGACGAGCCCAACGCGGAGGCATCCGTCAAGGTCGAGGTGCCGACCGGGTTCCCGTCCGTAAACTGCCAATAGCACCACGCGCTTTCCCGCCCGGAGGTCAGCGCTTGTTGGATTTTCAGCGCGATGCTCCACGCCCCGTTGCTCGGGAAACCGGACGGCGGGCTTAGCCACGCCGGGTCTTCGCCCGAAGTTTCAGTCATCCACGACTTTTTGTGGAGCTGCATAAAACCCTGCACGTTCGCCGGAATGCCGGGCGCCGGTGACGTCGTCCAACCGTACGCCCAACGGCCCCATTGCACGGCGTTCGCGCCGGCCGAGCTGACGCCGTCGCTGGCGTAACCGTGGATCGAGCAGAACGACAGGGCGGCCAAGGCGGTCGGGTCCGCGGCGATGGCTTGCAGGTAGTGCAGGTTCTTGTCGACCTCGCCACTGCCCGTGCTGCCGTACTGCCAAAGCCCGTAGGCGTCGCCGCTGATGAGATCTTCCGGGCCCTCGATCCGGATGTTCTTCAAGTCGGGATATTTGTCGAGTTCGGCCCGGACCCGCTTGAGCGCAGTGACGTACTGAGAGGCGAGCGGGTAGGTGCAGCTGTTGTAAAACTCTTCAAAATTAAGTTCGTTTTGGATGCTGATCGCGTAGAACGAAACGCCGGAAGTCTGCTGAAATCCTCGCAGGAACGCGACCACGGAACGCGCGAACTGGGTCAGTGCCGAGGTCGGCCCAGTGCCGTCGTTGAAGACCGCGAGCGGCACGTCGGAGGTGTCGAGTTTGCCGCCGGCGTAGTTGCCCAGCCAGATGAACGGCCACGGGGTGTTCGCGGCCGGGCCGCCGTAGAAGGTGGCCCCGATCCGGTTGCCGGAACTGACCTTCAGCCACGGGGCCGGTGACCAGAGTGAACCAAACAGTTTGAAATCCCCAAGCTGGGTTTTGCGCCGACGACCGGCCTGGGCCGCCGCCGACGCCGTCTTTACCCCGACGCCGGTGAACGAAAGCTTCTTCACGTTGGCGTCGATGTCCGGACCCATCACGGCGATGGGGGCATTGAGCCCAGCAAAGGAGCGTCCGTAGTCGCCCGGTCCGGTGTAGGTGCGCACGTAGTTGCCGTCCGGTCCAGGGTCAGCCCAACCGGGTGAATAGACGTTATGATCGGAGTAGGGGGAGACGAAGGGTGGCGACAGGTCCATGCGGAGGACGGACGCGCCCAGGTCGTCGTAGTAGAGCGATTGCCACCAGGCGTTCTGCGCTTCGGCGCCGCTCAGGCAGGTGCCGAAGCCATCGATGACCTGCCGTTTGGCGGAGGCGTCGACGGTGACAGTGACTTGCGCCGAGGCGGAGGTGAGGAGGCTGAGGGAGAGGAGGGACGCGGAGAAGGTTGAAAACAGGCGCATGCAGGCGAGGGGTTGGGAGGGGCGGTGGAGGCGCGACTTGGAGATCACCACGCTCGTTTCAAATTCAATAAATATAATATATACAAGAGTGCATGAGGAGGCAAACGGTAGTGGCTGCGCATGGGATCCTGCGCCACGGCGTCGCCAAGCCCCGCGCCCGAGCCGGTGACAAAAACGTCACCGGACGGCAGGCGCGCGTCAGGTCAGCTTGCGCTCCGTTAATCAAATCTCCACCCCTTTCCCCGTGAACAGCCTTGCACACCTCACGCCCCTCATCCGCGACCACGCCGCCGCCTTGCTCAAGCCGGGCGTGCTCGCGGTCCGTCCCGGCTTTCGCCTGCACGACGGGTGGCCCACCCGGGATCCGGCGGTGGTGGTGACGGTCGACCGAAACGCGGCCATGCCCCACTTGCCCAAACAGGTCGGTCACTTTCCCGTCGAGATCCGCCGGGCCACCCCTCTCGAAGAGTTCCGTTTCCACGACCCGGCACGCCACGCGCGGGTGGCCGAGCACCGGGTCGAGTTTCGCGCCGGCGCCTTCCCGGAGTTGCGGCCTGGGCCGACCTCCGGGGTCGACGTCGCGCCGTTTGCGCCGGCGGCGGCCGCCAAACCGGAGCTGCCTTACACCCCGCCGGTCGGGGTCAACTTGGTCCCCGTGACCGGCACGTTCACCGTCACTTGCCACGCCAGTCCCGACGCCGGTTGGCCGACGTTGCGCGCATTTCTGGCCGGCACGCGACGGACCCTGACGGTCGGGATGTACGATTTCACCTCCAAACACATCGCGGACGCGGTTGCCGCCGACCTAAAGAACAAGGCGAGAATGGAGTTGGTGCTGGACGAGCCGGCGTTGAACCCGACCGCCGACCAGACCGACGACGAGACTCTGCAAGAGTTGGCCGTGGCGCTTGGCGCCAAACTCCAGGCCGCCCGGGCGTTGGTGCGGCCGAACCGCGACGTGGACGCCTGGATCTACCCGAGCGCGTACCACCTCAAAGTCGCCGTGCGCGACGGCGCCGCCCTCTGGTTATCGAGCGGGAACTGGAACAACTCCAACCAGCCCGACATCGATCCGATCGGATCGCCCAGCGATCAGGACCAAGCAGTCGCCGCCAAAAGCGATCGCGATTGGCACGTCATCGTGGAAGATGCCGGGCTGGCCGGCGTCTTCGAGGTTTTTCTTGAGCATGACTACGCGGTCGCGCAGGCACACCAGACGGGTAGCCAAAGGAGCGCGGCCGGTGCAGATGTGGCCGGGGCTGGCGCCGTCGTGCCCACCTTACCGACACCCGCCGCCGCCGGCACGTTCCAGTTCCATCCGCCGCTTCGGATCGAGGGCGAGACGTTGACGATCACGCCGCTGCTGACGCCTGACCCCGGCGTCTACACCGACGCGATGCTCGCGCTGCTGCAGTCCGCCGCGCAGAAGCTCTACATCCAACTCCAATACATCCATCCGCCGAACGCGGGTGGCGACGATCGGTTCGGTGGGCTGATCGACGCGGTCGCGGGCCGCATCACCGCGGGCGTGGACGTGCGGGTGATCGTGAGCCAGTACCAAACGAGCAACGGCTGGCTGGAACGGCTCGGCGCGGCCGGGGTCGATCTCCAACGGGTGAAAATTCAGAACGGGGTGCACAACAAGGGCTTCGTGGTCGACGGCCGCAAAGTGGTGGTGGGCAGCCAAAACTGGTCGGGCGACGGCGTGCTGCGGAACCGGGACGCCTCGGTCCTGATCGAATCGGCTACCGCCGCCGCCTATTACGAAGGGCTGTTCCTACACGACTGGGAGCGGTTGGCGACACAAAACATGGCATAGCGCGCTACGCGCGCGGTTGCCGGTTGCCGGTTGACCGTTCCCGGTTGCCGGCGGGAAAAATCCGGAGGTGTACCCGGCGTGCGTCGGTGTGGGCGGGGGTAAATCCCCGGTTTGCCAGCGGCGCGGACGAACCCAGCATCCCGCTTCACCTTCGATCCGACCTGACGGCGTCACCTGGGCGGCTGCCACCGTGGTTCTGTCGTGGCAGCGTCTCGTAAGACTCGCCTTGCCCTACCTGGCGCTTCGCGCATGGCAAATGAAGGCCAAAGGGAAAAAAGGCAAACGGTGCCCGGGCGGAGCCATCCCAGGATGAAATC
>CAXUNV010000494.1:0-3850 GCA_964252355.1 uncultured Chthoniobacterales bacterium
GGCCGACGCAGCCGTGCACTGGACGCTGAGCGCGGCGCCAGGACTGGCGCTGAAAGAGAGGGGCGCCGATGCGCACGTCGTCTTCGACGACGCGGGCACGGGCTTGTCGCTGGGGAACGGCGCAGAGGCGCGCCTGCACGCACTCGCCGAGGTCGTGACGTTCCGCAGCCGGGCGCGGCAGGCGCGCGCGGGCGGCCTTGGCCGGTGGCTGCCGGACGGGGTCGACCCGCGCCGATTCGTCAAGGCGTTGCGCGCCAAGACGACCGTGCCGCACGACAGCCGCTTTATCGGGCGGCCGGTCTTGGGTTACCTCGGGACGGTGGACGCGCGTCTCGATCTCGCGTTGCTCACCCGGCTGGCGGAAGAGACGGGCGATTGGAACGTGGTGGTGATCGGTCCCGTGATTGGGGTCACGCCCGAAGACCTGCCCCGGCGCGCGAACCTCTTTTGGTTGGGGCACCGTCCCTACGAAGAGCTCCCCCGGTACTTGCGCGGCATTGACGTTGGCCTTGTCCCGTTTCACCAGACCGCGGCGACCGACGAGCACGTGCCGTCGAAAGTTCGCGAGTACCTTTGCGGTGGTCGGCCGGTCGTCAGCACGCCACTTCCGGCGCTCGCCGCTGAGGGTTGGGAGGGGGTCCGGTTCGCCGGTTCGGAAAGAGAGTTCCTACAAACCTGTCACGAGGCAGTCGCGCCCAAAGACTTGGACCGGCGGCGCAGGTGGGTTCGTCAAATGCTCGGGCGGAGTTGGCGGACGGTAGCCGCCGAAGCTGAGGAGATCATTGCCGAGGCGGTTTCGCGCCGTCGGTAAGGCACGACGGGCGCCAGGGGAGCGCGGGCGTCCCGCCCGTCCCGGCGCCCGGCGGTCCCGCGGCCGCGGGATCGCGCCGGCTTTCCCGGCCATTGAAGTAAGGGTTGTCACCAGGGCGGAGTTAATCTAGAGATCCCTCGACTTCCGGCGCTGCCGCCCGCCGTTCCCGGCGGCGGCGGCCCTCTGCCCTTACCCCCTTTTCGAGACTTCCCGTTTCCTCCCATGATCAGGACGCTCCTCAGCGGACTGCTCGCCCTAGGCTGGGCGCTGCCCGCCTTCGCTTGGACGGAGGGCGAACTTTTGGTTTGGATCAGCAGCAACAAGGGTTACAACGGCTTGGCCGAGGTGGGGCAAAGGTTCGAAAAAGACCGGGGGGTCAAGGTCACCGTCGAACACTCGGACCGCTTCGTCGACCGGCTCCGTTCGGCGTCGCAAAACGGCGGGGGGCCAGACATCCTGTTGTGGGCGCACGACCGCATCGGCGAATGGGTCGACGCGGGTTTGCTCCGGCCGTTGACCATTGGCGACGACCTGCGGCGCAGTTTCATCCCGATGGCTTGGGACGCCGTCAATTACAAGGGCCAGACCTACGGTTACCCCCTCGCGTTGGAAGCGGTCTCCCTGATCTACAACAAGAAATTTGTGACCGGACCGCCTCCTGCCCAACTGGACGAGTTGCCTGCGTTCTCCAAACAGCTGAATGCCAAGGACCCGAACCTGATCGCCGTCATGTGGGATTACGGGGCGCCCTATTTCAACTGGCCGTTTCTCGCGAGCGCGGGTGGGTACCCCTTCCGCAAAACGCTGACAGGCTACGACACGGGCGACATCGGGATCGACAACCCGGGAGCGGTCAAAGGCTTGACGGCGGTGGTCAGCCTCATCAACGCCGGCGTCCTACCCAAGGGCGCGTCCTACAGCCTCATGGAGCAAACCATGAACGCCGGCGACTTGGCCGTCATGATCAGCGGACCGTGGGCCTGGGCCGGCCTGCGTAAGAGCGGCATCGATTTCGGCGTGGCGCCCCTGCCCGGCGTGGACGGCAAACCCGCTCGCCCCTTCGTGGGCGTGTTCGCGGCCATGATCAGCCACGCCACCCCGAACGCCGACTTGGCGACGCAGTTCGTCGAGAAGTACGTCGCCACCGCAGACGGCTTGAAAACGATCGACGCGGATGTGCCGCTCGGCGTACCGGCTTTGTTGTCCGCGTACGAGGAGTTGGCCTCGAAAGATCCGTTGGTCCGGACCACCTACGAAAACGCGCAGCACGGCGAGGTCATGCCGAATATCCCGCAGATGGCCAAATTTTGGAGCGCGTTGCGGACAGCGCTCCAGATCGCCACGAACGGTCAAGCCTCGCCGGCGGCCGCCCTCGCAGACGCCAAGCAGGCTATGGAGAAGTGAAGGGGGCCATGCCGCCTTCGGCGCGCCACGTCTTGACCGCGCTGGTCTTTCTCCCGGCGCTTTACCTGGACTTCTCGATTTACCAGACCGGCAACTACGTCATTGCCCTGGCGTTTTTGGTCGTGCTCGCCTTCGGGGCTTACGTTTATCTTCATCCCTGCGCCTACACCTTCCGCTACCTGTTCCCGGGGCTGCTTGGGTTCGGCCTATTCGTCATCTTTCCCCTCCTTTACACCGTCTACATCGGTTTCACCCGGTACAGTTCCGACCACCTGCTCGCCTATGACCGCGCCCTGGACAACCTGCGGAGCGAGACTTTCCTGAATGGCGAAGGTGCTTACGCCTACCAATTATTTGCGCAAGCTGACGGCCGACAAATCCTGACGATCCGGGACGTCAAAGACCCGAGCCGGCGTTTCGTTTCCGGTCCGTTGGAGATGAGACCCGGAACCACGGCGCCCCCCGCTGAAAGGCCCATTCCGCTGCAAACCATCGACCCCGACGGAGCGGTCCCCGGCCGTGGTCTGGAACTCGGGCAAGTCACCCGCAGCGGGCTATTCATGGCGCTGCGCGGCCGGCCGTTCGCGCTGCCGGACGGGAGCGTCGTGTCGTTGGACGGCCTGTCCAGGTTCACCGCGCGGGAGCGGCTCTACACCGCCAACCCCGACGGCACCCTGACGAACAAGCAGGACGGCAGCACCGTCCACGCGGATCGGCGGCAAGGTCTCTTCGTCGACGAGAGGGGGAAGCGGGTCGGCGTCGGGTTCCGCACGTTCAATGGCCTCGAGAACTACGTGCGCATCCTCTCGGACCCGCGCATCCAAGGCCCCTTCGTCCGGATCTTCCTTTGGACGGTGGCCTTCTCGGCGCTTTCGGTGCTCGGCTCGTTTGCGGTGGGGATCGTCTTGGCAGTGCTCTTGGAGTGGCAAGCACTGGGATTCCGCAAGGCGTACCGCACCCTTTTGATCTTGCCCTACGCGGTGCCGGCGATTCTCTCGATCCTCATCTTCAAGGGCCTTTTCGACCAGGAGTTCGGTGCCGTGAACGCGCTTTTTCGAACCGCCTTTGGTTTTGCCCCAGAGTGGGAAACCAACCCTTGGGGCGCGCGCTTGATGGTGCTGATCGTCAACGTCTGGCTTGGTTACCCGTACATGATGCTGGTCGCCACGGGGATGTTGCAGTCGATCCCGTCGACCATTTACGAGGCCAGCGCGATCGACGGCGGCACCCCGGCGACCAACTTTTTCCGAATCACGCTGCCGCTCATCCTGCCGCCGCTCTTTCCGATCCTGATCTCAAGTTTTGCGTTCAACTTCAACAACTTCAATCTGGTCTTTTTGCTGACTGGAGGCGGGCCCAAGATGGTGGGAGGCGGCACCGCCGGGCAGACGGACCTGCTTGTCACCTACACCTTTAATCTCGCGTTCCGTGATTCGGGCGCCAACTACGGTTTGGCAAGCGCGATCGCCACCTTGCTTTTCCTCCTGGTGGGCAGCTTGGCGTGGCTCAACCTCCGGCTGGGCGGGCAAAAGGTGAAGACTTGAAAAAGGCGGCCGACACCCTCAAGCGACCAAACGCACGCGAACGGAAGAGAGCACGGCCTCACGCAAGCAGCCTCCCCCACGACGTTCACCC
>CAXUNV010000495.1:0-809 GCA_964252355.1 uncultured Chthoniobacterales bacterium
CCCCGCCGCACACCGGGACCATCCAAGGACGTCTCCGGCCGGCAACGGGCAACCGCGCCCCGCACCCCCCTACGTGACCAAAAACCCGCCGTCCACCCGCAGCGTCAGCCCGTTTAACATCCCGGCCGCATCGCTCAACAGGAAGCAGACCACCGACGCCACATCCTCGCACTCTGCAAAGCGGCGCAACGGGATGCGGGCCAGCATCGGTCCGCCTTTGACCGGATCGCTCCACGCGCGTTTGCCCATTTCGGTCAGCACCACCGTGGGGTTGACCGAGTTGACCCGGATGCCGTGCTGGCCAAGCTCGACGGCCATCACGGCCCCGAGTTGGTCCAACCCCGCTTTGGAGGCGCAGTACGCGGCGTGGTTGTGCAACGCCTGAAAAGCCGCCATGCTCGAGACGTTGACGATGGAACCGGCCACGCCGCGCTCGATCATGCGCGTGGCCACCACTTGCGATACCACCATCACCGCGCGCAGGTTGACCGCCATGGTGCGGTCCCAGGCCTCAACCGTGGTCTGGAGAAACGGCTCCAAGATGGCGATCGCCGCGTTGTTCACCAACAGGTCGACGTCCCCGGCTTCGTGCGCCATCCGTCGCGCCTCCTCCGCATCCGCCAGGTCGGCGAGGATGGTGTCGCAACCGATCTCGTCGCGCAACGAAGCCAAGTCGCCTTCGGTGCGGCTGACCGCCACCACGTGGGCGTTGAACCGGTGCAGCGCCGCGGCGATCTCGCGGCCGATGCCTTTACCGGCACCGGTGACCAGCGCCCGGCGCCCTTGGAAATCGATTTGCTGGGTGGAGG
>CAXUNV010000495.1:819-3846 GCA_964252355.1 uncultured Chthoniobacterales bacterium
CCCCCCCCCCCCCCCCCCCCCCCCCCCCCCCCCCCCCCCCCCCCCCCCAGTGGAAGATAAGGATGACGGAGGCCAAATGACAAAGGCCAAAACGGGCGGTGCCTTCATTTGCCATTTGGCCTTTGTCATTCTCCTTCCCCCTCCTCCACCCCATGCGCATCACCATTCTCGGCGGCACCGGTCACATCGGCACTTACCTTGTCCCGCGCCTCGTCGCTTCCGGTCACGAGGTCACCGTTTTCACGCGCGGCGGACGCGAACCGTACCGACCCCACGCCGCCTGGGGCACGGTGCAAAAGGTGGCGATCGACCGTGAGGCGGCCGAGCGCGCCGGCACCTTTGGCAAAGATGTGGTCCGCACCGAACCAGACGCCGTCATCGACCTGATCTGTTTTACCCTCCCCAGCGCGCAGGCGTTGGTGGAAGCCTTGCGGGGGAAGGTCGGCCATTTCCTGCACTGCGGCACCATCTGGGTCCATGGACCCAGCGTCGAAGTGCCCACCGTCGAGACCGCGCCGCGCAGACCGTTCGGCGAGTACGGCATTCAAAAAGCCGCCATCGAAGCGTATCTGTTGGGCGAAGCGCACCGGACGGGTTTCCCGGCCACCGTCCTACACCCAGGTCACATTGTCGGCCCGGGTTGGGTGCCGCTTAACCCGGCCGGCAACTTCAACCCGGAAGTCTACCGCCGGCTCCGGCGCGGCGACGCGCTCGCGTTGCCGAACTTTGGACTGGAAACCGTGCACCACGTGCACGCCGACGACGTCGCCCAGGCGTTTGTCGGCGCCCTCGCCCGTCGCAGCGTGGCCGTGGGCGAAAGTTTCCACACCGTCTCGGCGGCGGCCCTCACCTTGCGCGGCTACGCCGAAGCGGTGGCCGCTTGGTACAACCAGCCGGCGCGGTTGGAATTCCTGCCCTGGGAGACTTGGAAAGGTACGGTGAACGGAGAGGACGCCAGCGCCACTTGGGATCACCTCGCGCACAGTCCCAACTGCTCCATCGTCAAAGCGCGCGCCTTGCTCGGGTACGAGCCGCGCTACTCTTCACTGGAAGGCGTCTTCGACGCGCTCCTGGCGTTGCCCCTCGAATAAAACGGCACGGTCCGCCCTTGGGGCCAAGTGCGGCTGGTGTTTTCCGGGCCGGGCGGTACCTTCAGGCGGTGGACGGCAAGGCCGCCGCTTTGCATCGCGTGGACACAATCGTAAATGCTGAGCCGACCGGCGCGGAGGTGCGCAAGTTCTCGGTTTCCGAGTACCACCGAATGGCCGACGCCGGTATCCTGGCACCCGACGAGCGCGTGGAGTTGATCAACGGCGTGATTTACAAAATGTCCCCGGTCAACCCTCCCCACAGCGGCGCCTGCAAGCGGCTGGGCGAAATCTTTCATGGACTTAAGGGAAGGCCGCGGCGTTGGATCGTGCAGGTGCAAGACCCGGTGCTGTTGCCGGACGACTCTGAGCCCGAACCCGACGTGGCCCTGCTGCGTCCGCGAGAGGCTGAGAACGATTTTTACGACGATGCCTGGCCTGGCCCGGAGGACGTGTTTTTGCTCGTCGAGATCGCCGACTCCAGCTTGTCCAAAGACCAAACGCTGAAAGCGGCCACCTACGCCCGTGCGGGGATTCTGGAGTACTGGATTTTGAACTTGGCCGAGCGCCGCGTCGAAGTACACCGGCAGCCCGACCCCGCAGCCGACCGGTACACGGAGGTTTGGCACGCCACGGCCGGCCAAGACCTTTCGTTGGTCGCTTTCCCGGAGGTGCTCCTGCCGGTAACGCAGCTGCTGGCCAGGGTCGCACCCCAAAAGGCGTAAAGGGACTGGTCCAACTCCGCGGCTACGAAGTTAAAGAGAGCAGGCGGCCCGCCTACCCCACTCCAGGCGCGGCCTTGCCTGAAATGCCGTTTGCGCTTCACCTCCTTGCTTGGACCGTGAGAATGTCTCCCTACCGAGCCTCTTCCCTGCCCCCATGGCCGTGCCCATTTCTACCCAGGAACCGCGTTCCCTGCTCGACCACGTCCGCACCCAGCACCTGCAACGCCTGACCTTCTGCGTGCAGGGCCTCTTCATGCTGGCGGCGTTCTACACGCTCAAGTTTGCCAGTGACATCTTCTTGCCGTTGGTCCTCGCCTATTTTCTTAACCTGCTGCTCTTGCCCGTCACCCGTTACTTGCGGACCCGGGGCCTCTCGAACGCTTGGGCGTGCACCGTCACGGTCCTGGGATTTCTCGCCGTCTTGGCGTTGCTGGTCACCGGCATCGGCATTTCCGCCGCTCGGTTTGCCCGGGATTTCCCCAACTACGTCGACCACGCCCAAGAACGCCTCGGGCCGCTGGTCAACGAAACGCGGCGCGGCAGCCCGGCCATGCAACGCTTCCAAGACTGGATCGACCCCAGCCCGCTCACGCGCGTCCGCGTCGCCGGACCGGGCGTCGTCTCGACGGTGCTCTCCGCGGTCCCCGGGGCCGTCGGCTCGATCATCTTGGTGCACGTCTTGGCCCTCTTTTTCCTCCTGTTCGGTGGCAACCTCTATAAACGCATGGTGGGCATGATCACCCACGACGCGAGCAAACAGAACGCCGTCGAAATCGCCAACGAAGTCGAGCGCACCGCGTCCCGGTACTTCAGCTCCGTCACCCTGATCAACGCCGGCGTCGGGGTGACGGTTTGGATCGCGGCGTTCCTGCTCGGCTTGCCCAAGGCATTTTTGTGGGGAGTGGCCGCCTTCCTCCTCCATTACATCCCGTTCATCGGGGCCACCGTCGGCATCCTGGCCATGTTCCTCGATGGCCTGGTGCATTTCGACAACCTCTGGCAGGCGTGCCTGCCGCCGCTGGCCTACCTCTTTGCCGCAGCCGTCGAGGGCAACATTGCCACCCCGCTGGTGCTTGGCCGTTGGCTCATCCTCAACCCCTTGGCCATCCTCCTCGCCTTTCTGTTCTGCGGTTACCTGTGGGGCATTCCCGGCGCACTCCTGGCCGTGCCCATCCTGGCCACCTTCAAAATTTATTGCCACCGCACGCACAGCC
>CAXUNV010000496.1:0-3836 GCA_964252355.1 uncultured Chthoniobacterales bacterium
CCAATAACTCGCGCATGGCCGACAGGTCGTGGCTGCTCAAGCCGAGCATGAGCGTGTAGGCCTTCTTCAGCGCCTCCGACGGCCCCGGACCCAGAACCTTCTCCAAAAGCGCTTCTTCACGGGCTTTCGCCTCGCGCTTCGTCGCCTCCGACAAGGCTTCGTCGCGCACCACGCGGGAGGTGGCGTTGACGATGAGCGAGTTGGTGCCGATGAAATCCCGAACCCGGGCAAACCGGATCTCCCCCATGCGTTCGACCGCCTCGCGCGCCTCCAAGAACGCCGGCGCGTACCGGCGCATGTAACCGACCTGGACGATCCCGCCGTGCCTCCCCTGCGCGGCGATGATCCCCTCAGCTTCCTGGCGGGTGATGCACATCGGCTTCTCCACCAGCACGTGTTTGCCCGCCGCGAGCGCGTCGCACGTCACCTCGGCGTGAAACGCGTTGGGGTTGGCGACCAGCACCGCGTCGACGTCCGCACGGGCCACCAACTCCCGGTGATCCGTCGTCAGGTGTTCAACGTGCCAACGCTCCCGCAGCCCCTCCAGAATGCGCGGGCTGACGTCGCAGAGCGCCGTGACTTCAAAGCGGTCCGCGAGTTGGTCCAGGGTCGGCCAATGGACGATCTGGGTCACCTCACCGCACCCCACGAAACCCACGCGGATCCGCCGCTTTGGCCGGTTCGCGTCGGCGTCCGTCGGGTGTGGTGGCTCCCCCTTTGGCGTAGGCATGATCGGTTTCCGGAAAAATCAGCCTTTGACGGCCCCGGCGGTGGCGCCAGACACCATGTACTTTTGGATGAACAGAAACAAGACCAGCGTCGGGATCATGCCCAGCGTGGCCGCAGCCATCAGACTTCCCCAATCGGTCCCGTACTGCTGCATGAAGGACTGGATGCCCACCGGCATCGTCATGCGGTTCTCGTCGCGCAGGAAGACGCTCGAGATGAAGTATTCGTTGTACGAGAACAAGAAGGAGAAGATCGCCACCGCGGCGATGCCCGGGAGCGTCAAGGGCAGGATGACTTGCGCAAACACCCGCAGGGGCGAGGCGCCGTCCATGGTCGCCGCCTCGTCCAACTCCCGGGGGATGCTGTCGAAATAAGACCGCAGCATCCAGGTGGCGAACGGCAGTTGGGTGACCGTGTAGACCAGGACGACCGGGGTGAAGGTGTTCACCATGTCCAACCGCCGAAACAGGATGAACAGCGGGATGATCGCCAGGATCAGTGGAAACATCTGCACCAGCAGCAGCGCTTGGTTGTACCCCCGCAGCACCCGCACGCGAAACCGTGACATCGCGAAACCCGCCAGCGCGGCAAGCACGATGCCCAAAGCGGTGCTGGCAGCCGCGACGACGGCGCTGTTGACCAAAAACGTCCAGAAACGCGTGCGGGTGTTGACGTAGACGTAGTTGGCC
This sequence comes from uncultured Chthoniobacterales bacterium, assembly GCA_964252355.1. Lineage (GTDB taxonomy): Bacteria > Verrucomicrobiota > Verrucomicrobiia > Chthoniobacterales > JAFAMB01 > CAXUNV01. The sequence goes on from CAXUNV010000496.1 coordinate 1,419, forward strand.
AGCGTCGGCTCGGTCGGCACGACGTTGCTGGACGAAAGGATGTTTTCCGTCGTGCGGAACGAGTTTAGCACCACCGTCAGGATCGGAAAATCGACGACCAGGACGATCGCCAAGCCGGCGCAGAGCAGCAGGCGGCGGCGGTGCGACTCGGGGATTCTCACGGGCAGGGAAGCGCTTAACCGCGGCCGCCCGGCCGGCGCAACAGGAACGTGGCCAGGGTCGTCAAGACCACCAACGTCAGCAACGCGATCGCCGAGCCGCGCCCGACGTCGTTGCGCCCGAAGGTGTACCGGTAGGAAAGCAGGATCAGGTTCTCGGTGGCGTTGGCTGGTCCGCCCCCGGTGAGCAGAAACGGGGTTTCAAAATCGTTGATGCTCCAGATCGCCATGAGGATGGCTTGAACGATGGAGATGTCTTTGAGGTGCGGCATGGTGATGTGCCGGAAGAGCTGCCAACGGTTGGCCCCGTCCAGCTTGCCGGCTTCGTACAACGAGCGATCGATCACCTGCAGGGCAGCGAGCAAGCTCAACATCATGAAGGGAAAACTCCGCCAGACCTTGATCACGATCACCGCCACCATCGCCCACCCGCTTTGGCTCAGGAAATAGATGGTCCCAAGATTCAGGTTGTGCAGAAGGATGTTCACCAGCCCGCCGCGGTCGGCGATCAACCACTTCCAACTGACCACCGAGACCACGGCCGGCACGATCCACGGCAGCAGCAGCAAGACCCGGCAAAGCCCGCGCCCAGGAAAGTCGAGGTTCAGGAACAACGCCAAAACTAACCCGATGAGGTAGCTGAACAGGACGTTGAAGAATGCGAACAGGGCGCTGAACCAGAGCGAGTGGTAGAAATCCGGTGACCCAAACAAACGCTGGTAGTTCGCCAAGCCGACGAACGCACCCGTACCGAGCAGGGTCCCCTTGTGGAGGCTGTAGGAAAGGCCGGTAAGAAACGGATAAAGTTCGATGGTTGCGATCAGGGCAAGTGAAGGCAAGAGCAACAGGAGCGGCAACGCCTGGGCGGGCACCGTGCCGGTCCGACCCGCCGCCGGCACCACGTCCATTCTTTGCCATCCTGTGCGCTTGCGGCTCATCGCCGGCGGCCGCCACCCGTCACTCCTCCATGATGGATTTCAGCCGGTCGGACGCCGCGCCGACCGCGGAGTCGACGTCCTTACCCTGCAGCAGGCTTTGCGTCAGCGTCTGCATCACCCCCTCGCCCTCCACGTCGTTGAGTTTTGGGAAGATCTCGGTCGCGTGCGCCGCCGTCGTCTTGGCGATCGGCACGTAGTTTTCGAGGATGAACTTGGTTTCTACATTGTCCTGGAAGTACGGGTCTGCCGCGAACGATTTCCGCACCGGCAGTTGGGTGACGTGCCCCCGCGTCCAGAGCTCCTTCTCGTGCTCCGACCACCACTTCAGGAACTCCTTGGCTTCGGCCGGGTGCTTGCCTTGCTTGTAGAGCATGAGGTTGTTGACCCAGAAGATGGTGCCTTGATCGCCGTGCGGTCCCACCAGCGGTTTTAATAGACCAATTTTGTCGGCGATCTTCGGCAAGCGCCCGCCCAGGCCGGGTCCGAACAGGGTCAGGGCGCCTTTGCCTTGGCTAAACCCGCTGACCTGATCGTCGTCGTGGTACCCGGCACTGGCGGGATGAACGTCGTGGCTTTGCACCAACCCGGCCAAGAAACGTAACGCCTCCAAGTTACGTTCGGAACCGAGGTCGGGCTTTTTGTCAGGCGTGAACAGGCCTCCCCCGTTGTTGAGGCTGAGGGTGTAAAGCCAATGCGATCCCAGGGTGTCCCCGCAGGCGACCACCCCGTACTGGTCGGCGCCAGGCTTGGTCAACGCGTGCGCCGCCGCCTTGAAGTCTTCCCAACTCGCGGGCGGTTGGACGTGCGCCGCCTCAAAGAGGTCTTTCCGGTAGTACCAGACGCGAATGTCGATGGCCCAAGGCAGGGCGACGTAATGCCCTTTGTACTTCAAGGTGTCGACCGTTTGGGGCAGGAAATCATCCAATTTGCCGCTCTGGCGCCACTCGTCGATCACGTCGTCGATCGGCAGGATGGCGTCTTGGTCGTAGAGTTGGACCGCTTGGTAGCCGGCGCCCGTGCTCAGGTCCGGGGCCGTACCCGAACCGATGGCCGTGAGGAAGGTTTGGTACCAGTTGGTCCAGGGAACGGATCGGTAGGTGACCGTGATGTCAGGGTGTTCCTGGTTGAACTGCGCCACGATCGCCTTCCCGGTATCGAGGTATTCCGCCGGCCCCCAGATCATGTCCCAGAACTGGAGGTCGACGTGAGGTTTGGCGGGGGCGGTGAAGGTGCCAACGAGAGTGGCGGCGGTGATCGCGGTCAGGCAGGTGACAAGGCGATGGCGGCCGAGGTAAGAACGGGCGTTCGGTTGCATGGGATGG
>CAXUNV010000497.1:0-3831 GCA_964252355.1 uncultured Chthoniobacterales bacterium
TGTTTGACGCATGCCCAAGATGATCCAGATCCGCGGCGTGCCCGACCCGCTGCACCGCACCCTCAAAGCCCGGGCCGCCCGCGAGGGCATGAGCCTTTCCGATTACCTCAAACGGGAGTTGGCGCGAACCGCCGAACAGCCCACCATGCAAGAGTGGCTGGAGCGCACGGCCAAATTGCCGCGCTTGCGCCCCCGGCGGAGCGCGGTCGAGGTGATTCGTGAGCTGCGGGAGGAGGGTTGATCGTCCTTGACGCATCGATTGTCGTCTCATTGCTCATCCAAGAACCGGTGGCGGACGTCCTGAGGCGCGACCTCTCCAAGCGCGACGACACCTTTGCGGCGCCGCACCTGCTGGATTTGGAGGTGACGAGCGCGCTCCGGAAGCTGGTCGCGGGCAAACGCCTCGCGATGCCTCGGGTCCAACCGCTCCTCCAAGAACTCGTCGACCTGCCCGCCGCGCGGTACCCTCACGCCGGGCTGATCCCGCGAATCTGGGAACTCCGGCACAACTTCACCGCCTACGACGCGGCCTACGTCGCCTTGGCCGAGTTCACCGGTGCGGTCCTTTACACGTGCGACGAGAAACTCAGCCAGGGGCACCGCGCCCGGGTACGGCTGTTCGTCGCCGCGTGAGAGCTGCCGTCGGGCGAGCGCGCCATCGGCGACCCTGTCCGGCCGACCCCGCGTCGGTGGGCTCTCGCCGGGCGCGGACTCGTGGAAATGGAACTCTGGTAACGCACACAGCAAAACCGGCGGGGCGGAGACTTGCCGGTTGAGAGCGTCCCCAAGTTGACCCAAACTTGCCGCATGTCCGACGGAGTGCATCGTGCCCAAAGTCCAGGTCACCGGCGAGGAGATGAACCTTTCGGACCACCCCAACCGGGAATTGACCCAGCGCGCCGTGACCGATGGGCCGGAGCAGACAACCAAACGGAAACCCGTCACAGCCGACCAGACCGCGGCGGCGACTAGCCGAAAGCTTTGGGCTGACCACGGTCGCTTCGGACGGTTTTTTGACGTGGTATGCTGACCATCCGCGAAGACGACCTGACGAGTCCGGAGACCCGCTCCCTTTTGGCCTACCACCTCAGTGGGATGCGCGCCAACTCGCCGCCGGAGGGCGTTTTTGCCCTGGACTTGGCTGGCCTCAACGATCCTCACGTGACCGTCTGGACGGCTTGGCGGGACGGAAAGATCGCCGGCATGGCGGCCCTCAAAGAGCTTGGGGACGGCACGGGCGAGGTGAAATCGATGCGCACGCATCCCGACTTCCTGCGGCAGGGCGTCGCCGCGGCCCTGTTGGAACGCGTGATTGCGGAGGCGAGGGCGCGCGGCTTGCGAAGGCTTAGTTTAGAGACGGGCAGCGGACAGGCTTTCGACGCCGCGCTCGCCCTTTACCGGAGACGGGGGTTCGTCGACGGCGAACCGTTTTCAAACTACACGCGGAGCGCTTTCAACCAGTTCCTGCACCTTTCGCTGGCTCCTAGGTAGGCGTCGCGCGCCGAAGGCCCGGCGCACCGCTAAAGCCAAACCCTTGATGGAGCCCGATCTCTTTTCATGACCACGCTCCCCCCACGTTCCCCGTTCACACCGTCGGTTTGGTCGCCTTTAGCCCTCGCGCTCGGACTTTGCCTCTGGCCGGTCGTGATCAAGGCGACCGAGATCCCCTTGGTCCCCGCGGAAAGCGCGATCCGGTTCACCGGCCACGCCACGCTGCACAACTTCGACGGGGAAGCGAGGGCGTCGCGCGGCGCCGCCGAGTTCGACCCGCAGACTCCGGAGGCCATCTCCGGGGCGACTTTGGTCGTCCGGGCCGCGGACCTGACCACGTTCCAGGCCACGCGCGACCGCAACATGCGGAATTGGCTGGAGGTGGAAAAGTTTCCGGAGATCCGGTTTGAGCTCTCGCGGGTGCGGGTGCAGCAGGGCCAACCCCGCGCGGCGACCGAGGCGCAACCCGCTTCGTTCAAGGTCAGCGGCAAGTTGACGCTGCACAACGTCACGCGCCCGCTGGAGGCCGACGTGAAAGGTTGGCGGGCCGGACGGAAGTTGGTCGTCCAAGGGGAGACGGGCGTCGACACCACGGCGTACGGCTTGCCGATCATCCGCCAGTTCGTCCTGACCGTCGACCCGAAGGTCGACCTCCACGTCCGGTTGGTTTTTGAGCTTCCCGCCGCCTTCGGCGAACGCACGCCGTCCGCCGTCACCGACCGGTGAGGTGCCCCATTTCCCGCCGGTGGCTAGTTCATGGCAGTCTCTCGAAGGAAAGTGCCACGGCGACGGAGCGGTCCAAAACGGGTACGGCTTTTTGCGCCCTTCCGCGCCGTGGCTCGTGCACGGTTAATTCACCGCGCCAAGCCTGCTCACAGGGACTAATTTCACATACTCCCGGTAACGGGTGATGTGTCCGTCGGCCGTTTCGATGATCGCCACGCCTTGCTGCTCGAAGGCTGCGCCGCCCTGTAGCCAATGGCCGGAGAGGTCGAATTCCACGATCACGGCTTCGGGTTGCTTGCAGTGGTAGACCCGCCGTGCCCGCGCCCGTTCGATGGTGAACGTCTCCGAAGCCTCGCGCAGGTGCGCGGCAAAGCCGGCTCGGCCGACGATGCGGCGGGGGCCGTCCGGCGCGGACGGGGGCTCGAACTCCACGTCCTCCGACACCATCCCCGGCAAAGTCGAGCCTTCCGGGATCCGCTCGCCTAAACTCTTCCTGAGCATGTCGGCGAAGACGGGGAAATCGGGTTCGAGTTGGGATGTCTTTCCTTCAGTCATGATCTTGTCCTTCATAGTTTTCTCCTTTTGTGGACTGCGTTGCCCGCGTCGCGCTCCACGCGGCGGGTCCGTTCAATGATCAGCTCTGTGGCAAGATCTCCCAGCAGTTGGTTCATTAGAGGCTTGAGTGTCGTCTTCTGCACCAGCGACGAAAAACTAAGCCGGGTCGGTGATCGGGCGCACGTCCGGCAGCGGGATGGCGGAGGCGAAGACCCCGTCGGGATCGAAACGGCGTTTCAAGGCCCGCAGCCGCGCGGCGTTGCCGCCGTAGGCGTCCGCGGCCTGCGCGCGGTCGTCCGGCCCCAGCAGGTTGGCGTAGCCGCCGGGCAAAGCAAACGGGGCGAGGCTTTGCCACAGGTCGCGCGCCCACCGCCGGTGCGCCGTGCCGTCGTCTCCCTCGGGCCGCCAACCCGCGATGATCTCCACCATGAGGTGCTCGCGGCGCAGGCCGAAGGCGGCGGCGTCCGGGGCAACGCGCGTGGCGGCGCCGCGGAAGTGGTGCCAGTTGACCATTGACTGAGGCGACGTCTTGCGCGCGACCGCCTCGATGATCGCATCGACGGCACCGGGCGTCAGCTCGGGTAGCCAGCGCGTCCGCAGCTCCAAATGGCAGCCATTCTTCTTCTCCACCCGCGCGTCGTACCGGGCGAGCATGTCGGGGTAAGTCATCGGCCCGACCTCGGCCAGTTGCGGCGTGCCCAGGGTCCGCAGGCCCCTCATGGCGCGCTCGCCCCGCTGCTTGTCGCCGTTCCACAGCGGCATCAGGGAAACCGCAGTCTTGCCATCAGGGCCGGACGCCATGGCCACGGGCACGCCGAGCTCGTCGGGCGCGGCTGCCACAAACGCCGCGTAGCGGCGCAGCACCTCCTTGGCCTCGCCCCAGGGATAGACGACTGATCCCGAGAGGAGGGTGCGCGCTGGGTGCAGGCGGACCCGCATGGAGGTGACCACGCCGAAGTTGCCGCCGCCGCCCCGCAACGCCCAGAACAGGTCCGGCTCCTCGTCGGGGCCGGCCGCCCCCCGGCCGCCGGCCGCCCCCCCCCCCCCCGCGCCCCGCCC
>CAXUNV010000498.1:0-3826 GCA_964252355.1 uncultured Chthoniobacterales bacterium
CCCAGGGGAGCGCCGGCGTCCCGCCGCTCACGGGAGACGTTGTCCATGGAGGTCGGCCGGAGCAAAGGGAAGAGCCGCACCCCCGGTAACGGACGCCAAGCCCCGCCCGCTACCCCTTTTCTCTAACGTTTGCGATCTGCAACGCACACCGTGTTAGATCGAGTTATGAGAGCTCTCCACGTTTAGGGATCTTAACTTCAGGTGCGACCCTGACGCTCAAGATTGCGATAGGAGCGACGATCCTGCTGACCATGAACGTCTCCACTCCCCGTCGAGCTTGGCCGAGTGTAACCCTCGCCTGCGCCCTTCTGGGCATGACGCTTGGCGCCCGCGCGCAACAACCGCCGCCGCCCGATCCGCAAATGAAGGCGGTGCTGGATCAACTGGCGGCCCTGCACCCCAAACCGATCGAGAGCCTCACGCCGCAAGAAGCGCGCAAGCAACCCTCGGCGGCGGACGCGGTGAAGCTGCTGTTGGCAAAACAAGGCAAGCTCGCTCCTGAACCGGTGGGCAGGGAGAAGAACATCACGGTCAAGTTTCCTGATCACGGGCTTAAAGGGCGCGTTTACATCCCGGCCGGCAGTGGGCCGTTTCCGGTGGTTCTCTATTTTCATGGGGGAGGGTGGGTGATCGCCGACCTGCGCACCTACGACGCCAGCGCGCGGGCGATCTGCAACGCGGCCAAGGCCGTGGTCGTCGCGGTGCAATACCGCCAAGCGCCCGAGTACAGGTTTCCAGCCGCGCATGCGGACGCGTTGGGTGCGTACCAATGGGTGCTCCAGAACGCTGGTCGCTACGGTGGTGACGCCAAACGGGTTGCCGTCGTCGGCGAAAGTGCCGGGGGCAACCTAGCCGGAGCGGTTTGTCTGATGGCCAAGGTGGAAGGCCTGCCCCTGCCGGTGCGGCAGGTGCTGATCTATCCGGTGGCAGACACCGCCATGAACACCCCGTCATACCGGGAGAACGCCCAAGCCAAGCCGCTGAACGCGGCGATGATGCGGTGGTTCTTCAGTTATTACCTTGCCAAGCCAGAGGATTACCGGAACCCGCTGGTCGCGCTGGTCAAGGCGGCCGACCTTCGGGGGTTGCCGCCCGCGACGATCATCACGGCCCAAATCGACCCGTTGCGCTCCGAAGGCGAGGCGTACGCCCAACGCCTCCGCGCGGCGGGCGTGCGGGTTGATCTGAAGGAGTATCCAGGGGTGACGCACGAGTTCTTCGGCATGGGCATGTTGGTCGCCAAAGCCAAAGACGCCGAACAGACCGTGGGTGCGGACCTGCGCGCCTCGTTTGGCGAGCGGTAAAGGCGCGGAGGGGATTGGCAAGATTGCGCAAGAGCGCGCGCGCGATTGCCAAGATTGACAAAGGCAAGGCCATTCGAGCCGGCTCGCCACTTTGTTGTCCATCAGGACCATTCTAGATCCGCTCCGCTGGGAGGTGTTTCGGTGCGATGACCGACACGGCCAGACACGGAACGGAGGCCACGGCGTTCACCAAGCTTGGCGGTCTTGCGCAATCTTGGCAATGGGTGTCCATGCGCGAAGCGCTGCACCTCATCCCCGGGTCAGGGCGGGTGGCCGGACTTTGAGCGGACCTCCCCGTGTGCCGGCTGCGAAACGGCTTTTGCAGAAGGCAGAGGACCGTCATGACTGAAAGCAAAGCAGGATCGCATGGACCCGTCGGTTTGGCGCGTGGCTTGGGCTGGTTTAGCCTCGGACTGGGCTTGTTCGAGGTGATCGCGCCGCGACGCCTCGCGGACTTTTTCAGCTTGGAGGATCAAGAGGGGCTCATCCGCACCTACGGCGTGCGCGAGATCCTGAACGGTTGCGGGGTGTGGGCGGCGAAAAATCCGACCCCCTGGGTTTGGGGCAGGGTCGGGGGCGACCTCTTGGATTTGGCCACGCTCGCCACCGGCCTATCGGACGACAACCCGGAGCGGGGTAGGGTCTTGTTCGGTTTGGCGGGCCTGACCGGCGTGACGCTGGTCGACCTCGTGGTGGCGGAACGTCTCCGCCGCACCAAGGCGGCCGGTGCGGAAGAGCAGCATGAGGTGGTCCGCTCGCTCACCGTCCACGGGTCGCCGGAGGAGTTGCTTGCGCGGTGGCGCGATGCCGAAACCCTTTCGCAGGTGATGGCCCATTTTGCCGAGGTGCACGGCGCCGGTCCGGACGAGCAACATTGGCAGCTCCGTCTGCCCGCCACCCAAGGCTTGGCCTGGACCGCGCGAAACCTGCCGCGGCAAGACGAGGGCGTGTTGGGTTGGCAATCCCTGCCCGGTGCCACGTTGCCAAACGAAGGATCCGTGAGTTTTCGCCCTTCCACCGGTGCCGACCGAGGCACGGTGGCGACGCTCCGGTTCCGGTTCGACCCGCCCGGCGGCGCCTTTGGCGACAGCCTGACGGCCCTGCTCGGCGCTGCGCCCGGCCTGATCGCCAGCCAAGCGTTGCGGCGGTTCAAAAGCTTGGTGGAGACGGGTGAGATCCCCACCACCGAAAACCAACCGGCGGCCCGTCGCGATACCCGCTAACCTGGAAAAGATTCATGAGAGCATTGTGTTGGAACGGGGTGAATGATCTTCGCGTGGAGACGGTGCCCGACCCCGCCATCGTCAATCCGCACGACATCATCCTGAAGGTGAAGCTGTCGACCACGTGCGGGTCGGACCTGCACCTCATCGACGGGTTCATCCCGACCATGAAATCAGGCGACGTCATCGGCCACGAGTTCATGGGCGAAATCGTCGACGTCGGCCCGGAGGTAAGGTCTGTCAAAGTCGGCGACCGCGTCGTGGTCCCCTCGTTCATCAGTTGCGGGACGTGTTGGTTTTGCCAGCAGCACTTGTATTCGCTTTGCGACAACACCCACCCGAAACCCGAGCTGCAGGAACCGCTGTTAGGTTACCCAACCGCGGGCATCTACGGCTATTCCCACGCGTTCGGCGGTTACGCCGGCGCCCACGCCCAATACGTCCGGGTGCCGCACGCCGACGTGGATTGCTTCAAAGTGCCTGAGAACGTGACGGACGAGCAGGCGTTGTTCGTGTCGGACGCCGTGCCGACCGGCTACATGGGCGCGGACTTCTGCAACATTCACCCGGGGGACGTGGTGGCCGTGTGGGGCTGCGGCGGGGTGGGTTTGATGGCCCAAAAGAGCGCTTTCCTGCTCGGGGCGGAGCGGGTGATCGGGATCGACCGCGTGCCCGAGCGCTTGGCGATGGCGCGGGAACACGCCGGCGCCGAAACGCTCGACTACGCCGAGACCGACAGCGTTTTGGAGGCGTTGAAAGAGATGACCGGGGGGCGCGGTCCGGACGCCTGCATCGATGCGGTGGGGATGGAAGCGCACGGGACGGGGATCGATTACGCGTACGACCGGGTGAAACAGACCTTACGCCTGGAGACCGACCGGGGCAGCGCGCTGCGCCAAGCCATCCTCTGCTGCCGCAAGGGCGGTAACCTCTCCATCGTCGGTGTGTACGGCGCGATGGACAAGTTCCCGCTCGGGGTGATCATCAACAAGGGCCTGACGTTGCGGACCGCCCAACAGCACGGCCAAGCTTATGTGCCGCGCTTGCTGGAACACTGCGCGAAAGGCGAACTCGACCCGTCTTACCTGGTGACACACCGCATGCCGTTGGAGGAGGCGCCACGGGGCTACGAGATGTTTAAGAAGAAAAAAGACGGGTGCGTGCGTGCAGTGTTCGTGCCGTGAGGAATTGCCAAGATTGCGCAAGAGCGCGCGTGATTGCCAAGATTGAAGGGCTTCACCCGCCTCGTCGTTCCTCGCCAACCGCGATTGCTTTAGTCGGCACGTTTCCGCCCAAGAA
>CAXUNV010000499.1:0-3824 GCA_964252355.1 uncultured Chthoniobacterales bacterium
GCGCGGGGTAACTGGGCCGGTGATACCGTTCTGGCGCTCGCCCATCGATCTTTTTCGCACCGCGACTTTTGACGTTTCAGGTACTCACAGATTTTCCATGATTAAGAACAATTGGTCGGAAACGGTTTTCAGCCTTTCTCGCGCCTGCGTCGCCCAAAAAAGAAGACGCGCCCCGGCCGGGGCGCGTCTTCCGCTGCGGTTGCCCTTTCCTCGGGCAGCGATTGGTTAAACCCGGCGGCGTTTGAGCGCCTGCAAACCGACCAGCGACACCGCACCCACCCCGGCCAAGGCGAACGAGGCCGGTTCCGGCACCGGCGCGATGGAGACGTCCGCCAACGCCACGTTGGAGGAGCGCTGGAAATTCGCCAAGTTCGGGTTGGCGTCGTCGTAGAAACTCAGCGTGAGTTGGTTTCCAGCCGCCACCGAAAAGTTCGTCGTCACCTGCTTCCAGACGGAGTCGGCCCGGCTTACCCCGTCGGGGTTGGTGACGGTGTACTCTTGACTGACCAAGCCGCCGCTCAACAGGCCGGCGCCCGTCAAGTTGACCAGCGCGCCGGAGGTGCCGCCCTTCGGCACGCCGTCGAGTTGGCCGACTTCGTTGTTCAACCAAAACGAGAGTTGGTAAGACCCAGGCGCCAACGAAAAGCTTTGCGCGAGCGAGCTGCCGAGCGTGAAAGGTTGCTCACCGTGCCCCACGCTGCCGTCGAGTTGCACGGCGTACTTGAAACCGCTCAACGGGTTTGGCAGGAAGAAAGCCTTCGGGTTGTTCGCGTCGGGGTTGTTGGTGAAGAGGTAGACGTTGGAGTTGGCGCCATCGCCGACCGTGGCCGTCCAGCCCGGCAGCAACGTGCTGGAAGTGCCGCTCGGGATGACGGTCGCGACGTTGTTGACCGACAGGCTGCCGGGGTCGGAAAAGTCGCCGTTGACGAGTTGCGCTTGGGCGCCGGTCGCGGCGAGTACGGCGAACGCGGGAGCGGCGAAGAGGAAGGATTTGGAGAGAAGGTGCTGAGCTTTCATGAGGATCTAAGCGTGTGTGGCTGCTGTTTTACTCAGCCTTTCGGTGACTGCCAGACCGACTGCAGGGCCGGGTTTCAAGCCTTCAGACCTTTTATAATTTTTAGACTTCTTTGGATCAGCGCGCATTTTGGCTCCGGTGTCGCCGGCCTTGGTTTCCCCCAAAACCGGCCAAAATCTTCTTCAATCGACCTTGAAGCCGGTTTTGGGGCTGCCTGGAGAGGTCTCGCCAACCGGGGTTGCGCCGGTCACCGGCAGGGAAGGGTGTCATGACGGATCGCCAACCCTTGGATGGAGCGTGGGAGTTGGTGCTGCCCGGGCGCCCGGCGGTGCCCGCCGTCGTGCCCGGTTGCTTGCACACCGACCTCCAACGGGCCGGGATCATCCCGGACCCGTTGCACGGGGATCACGCCGAGATGTTGCGCTATTTGGACTGGGCGGACCCGATCTACCGCCGGACGTTCCTCGCCGACGAGGCCCTGCTCCGCCATGAGGCCGTCGACCTCGTCTTTGCCGGCTTGGACACCGTCGCCACGGTGAAGGTGAACGGGCAAACCGTCGGCCAAAGCGAAAGCATGTTCGTGCCGTCCCGGTTCCCCGTGCGGCGCGCGTTGCGCCCCGGCGAGGATAATTTGCTGGAAGTCTTTTTCACGTCGGCGACGGCGTACGCCGGGCGCCGGCGTACGCGGGGTTGGCCCCACGAGGTGCACGACGTCGCCGGCGGCCGCACCTTCATCCGCAAGACGCAATCGTCCTTTGGCTGGGATTGGGCGCCCCGGCTCCCCTCCGCCGGCATTTACCGGCCGGTTTGCCTGGAGGGATGGGATTTTCACCGGATCGTCGGGGTCCACGTTGACACCGACGACCGAGGCCGGCTGCGGGTCAAGGGGCGCACGGCCCGTCCCCTCACGGCCGCCCTGCGCTGGCGGCACCGCCTCCTCTGGCAGGGCAGCGTCGTCGCCGAAGGGGAGACGTCCGAGCTCCGGATCGAACGTCCGCACCTCTGGTGGCCGCACGATTTGGGGGAACAGCCTTTTTACGAGTTGCAAACCGAGCTGCTTCGCGGGGATGACGTCATCGACCGGTGGAGCGGCCGGGTCGCCTTCCGGCGTTTCGAGCTCGTGCGTGAGCGGGACCGGTGGGGTGAAAGCTTCGGGCTGCGCGTCAACGGGGTGCCGTTTTTTGCCAAGGGTTGGAACTGGGTGCCGGCCCACATTTTTCCAAGCGAGATAACCGGCGAAACCTACCAGGGTTTGCTGAGGGACGTCCGCGCCGCCCATGGCAACACCGTGCGAGTCTGGGGGGGCGGGTTGTATGAGGCCGACGCTTTCTACGACCGTTGCGACGAGGAAGGGCTCGTGGTCTGGCAAGACCTCATGTTTGCCTGTGCGGTTTACCCGACCGGCGACGATTACCTCCGGCTTTACCAGGCGGAAATCGCCGCCCAGGCGGAACGGTTGTCGCGTCACCCGTGCATCGCCTTGTGGTGCGGGAACAACGAGGGCGAATGGGTGTTGGGCTCGCGCCGGACCCGCCGGCTATTGCGGGCTCATCGCAGACTCTTTCACGAACTCATCCCGGCGGCGTTTGCCGAAAATGTCGTTTACTGGCCGGAATCGCCTTGGGCGCCGTTGCGCCCCTCCACCCGGGGCCGCGGCCGCGGCCCCCAATCGGGGGACGCCCACGAATGGGGCGTCTGGCACGGGGGACTGCCGGCGAGTTCTTACGGAAAGACCCGCCCGCGGTTCGTCAGCGAGTTCGGGATGGGCAGCTACCCGTCGCCTGAGACGGCGGCGCGCGCCGCACCCGATTTTGAGAGCTTCGGCCCGGCGTTCAAACTTCACCACAACGATCCGGGGGGAGACCTCAAGCTGGCGCGCTATCTGGCGGCGCGGTACCCGCGCCCGTCCGGTTACGCGGAGACGGCTTACCTTTCCCAGGTTAACCAAGCCGACGCTTTGGAAACCGCCGTGCGGCATTGGCGGGCCTTGGCACCGCGTTGTTTGGGCTCGCTCATCTGGCAGCTGAACGACTGTTGGCCGGCCGTTTCGTGGAGCACGGTCGAGTTTGGCGGCGCCTGGAAACTTGCGCACCACGCCGCCCGCCGTTTCTTCGCCCCGGTGACGTTGGCCGTCGAGCCTGGTGGCCTAGCCGGCCGGACCGATCCGTTCAACGTGACGGTGATCAGCGATCGTCCCGAACCGTTTTCCGGCAAGTTGCAGAGTTGCCTGTTTCAGGTCTCCACCGGCCAAAGACTTTTCTCCGGTGAGGTCGCCGTCCGCGCCATCCGCTTGCAACCGGAAAAAATCCTGCACCTGGATTCTTCCTGGTTTGCGCGCGCGCATGGTGCCGACGACCTCGCCTGGCGTTTCAGCCTTTGGGAAAACGAAAGTAACGTCTCTGAACTCAGTTATTACTTAGCGTCGCCCGTCCGGGTGCGCTGGTCGCCCGCCCCGGTGACCTGGCGTGGCGGGCCCCTCGCCGCCGGACGCTGGGAGATTACCCTCGAGTCTTCGGCGCCGCAGCACGCCGTCGCCCTTCGTCTACCAGGTGTCAGCGCCCGGTTCAGCGACAACGGGTTCGACCTCTGGCCTGACCGCCCGCGAACGGTCGTGGTGGAGTTGCCGGCCGAATCCGCCGATTCGACTGACCTCTCCCACCGATTGGAAGTTTTCACCATGGCCCGCCTCGCCACCCGGGGCTAGGAAGCGGTTCCCGGTTGTCGTGGGGGGGCCGGTGCTCCGTCACCGCCGACGAACTCGCCTTGACTCACCACTAAACGTTTCGGCGAAGCCGTCCCAAGATGCACC
>CAXUNV010000500.1:0-3815 GCA_964252355.1 uncultured Chthoniobacterales bacterium
GTTTGAGCCTGCAGCCTTGCCCGGTCGGCACTTTCCCGCCCGCCATGCTTGCCAACCATCTGGAGAACGAGCTGTACCCGCAGTTTGGGCCGGCTCAAACCGCCCGGCAGCCGTTCCTTGGCAAAAGTCGGCCATTCTCTGCCGGCCGGGTTTTCGCCCCACCGGGTCACCCGTCATTTGGCGATGGTCATCCGCCATCGGTCATCGCTTTGGGCACGGCGGAAGTCAGCACCACCGGACCTTCGGCGGTGACCAGGACGTTGTCCTCGATCCGCACGCCGCCGAGTTGGCGGTGGCCGTCCGCCGCTTCCCAATCGATGCAGTCGCGCCATTTCTCCCGGCGCGCCGGGTCGTCCAAGATGGCCGGGATGAAATAAAGTCCCGGTTCTACGGTGGTCACGTAACCTTCCGCGAGCGGCAGATCCTGCCGCAGGTTTTCCAGGGCCGGCCGGGGATCCTTCGGGCGCCCGGGATACCGGCCGCTGGCGTCGCGCACCCCCAGCCCGACCAAGTGTCCCAAGCCATGCGGGAAAAAGACGCGGTGAGCGCCTTGGTCCACCAATGACTCCGGTGCGCCACGCATTAACCCGAGGTCGACCAACCCCGCCGTGAGGTCGACGGCGCATTGGAGGTGCAACTCCTTCCATTCCGCCCCGACCCGGCACCGCGCGATGGCTGCCTCCTGTGCGGTCAGCACGACGCCGTAAAAGTCGCGCTGAAACGCTGTGGGAGGTCTTCCCGCCACGTACGTGCGGGTCACGTCGATGACGTACCGGGCAACTTCTGCCCCTGCGTCGATCAGGACAAAATCGCCAGCCTGGATGGCGCGGTGCGACGGTTGGAAATGCAGAACGGCCGCGTCCGATCCGGCGCCAACGATGGTGCCGTAGCCGACGGCGTCCGCGCCCGCCCGGAAGAAGCCAGCTTCCAATTCGATCTGCACGCCGCGTTCCGTCACGCCCGGACGCAAGCACGGCACCGCGGCGGCGAAACCGGCCGCGGTGGCCGTGGCGGCGCGGGAGAGCAACGAGAGTTCCACGGCGTCCTTGGGCCGACGGGCGTGCGTCAACTTTTCACGCGCCGTCGCCACGGTCGCAGGATCGGCGCGCACCCCCCGCAGCGGCGCGCCCAAAACGACGACCTTGCGGCCGCGCCGCTGCGAAAGCCATGCCTCCAAGGCCAGCACGGTTTCGCCCGGCGGTTGCTCCCGGGCTTCCCAGGTGCGTTCCGCCTCCGTGACGTCCGTGACAAACGAGACCCACCCCTGCCCAGCGGGGACCGCGGGGTCAAAAGCGAGTACGCCGCCCGGTTGGTTGATCCCGGTGAGGTAGAGGTACTCGCTGTGCGCGCGAAACGGATACGTTTGGTCCGTCTCCTCCGGCAGAGGCACCGGTTCTCCAGCGCCGACCAACAGGAGTTCGTCGGGGGCGAGCGCGAGCGCTTCGGCGACACGCGCGCGGCGCTCAGACAAATCGGGCAGTTCCATCGCCCAGCGGTGTAGACCAGAAAACGGGTGACGGCAACACGCCGAGTTGCGGGTTCTAAGGGAGGCGCCGGAACTCGCAGGTGACCCGGTGGGGCGAAGACCCACCGCCGGCGGGGGATCGGCGCCTCCCCATTTGGCCTTGGCATTTTTCCATCCGCCATGCGTGCAGCGCGCACCTCACGCGCGCACTTGGCCGGCCCCGCGCACGACGTACTTGTAGATCGTCAACTCCTCCAGCCCCATCGGTCCCCGCGCGTGGAGGCGGTTGGTGCTGATGCCGACCTCTGCCCCGAACCCGAACTCGCCGCCGTCGTTGAAGCGCGTGGAGGCGTTCCAGAGCACCACGCTCGAATCGACCTCGGTCAGGAACCGCTCCGCGGCGGCGGCGTCTTCGGTCACGATCGCGTCGGTGTGGTGGGAACCGTACGTCGCGATGTGGTCGGCGGCGGCTTCCAGGCTGGAGACCACCCGCACGGAAAGGATCAGGTCGAGGTACTCCGTACGCCAATCCTCTTCGGTGGCTGCCGGAAAGGTGTCGCCTAAGATGCGTCGGCTTTCGGCATCCAAGCGCAGTTCGACGCCATGCCGACCCAAAGTCTCGGCACAGCGCGGGAGAAAGGAAGGCGCGATCGCCCGGTGAACCAACAAGGTTTCGGCAGCGTTGCAGACCCCGGGCCGCTGGACCTTGGCGTTGAGGAGGATGCGTTCAGCCATGGCGGGATCCGCGGCCGCGTCGACGTAAACGTGGCAGACGCCGTCGTAATGTTTGAGGACCGGCATGCGCGCGTGCGCAGCGACGGCCTCAATCAACGAGCGCCCGCCCCGCGGGATGAGCAGATCGATGTGCGCCTCCAGCTCGGCCATGGCGCGGACGGCGGAACGGTCGGTGGTGCCGACGATCTGCACGGCGTCGGCCGGCAACCCGGCCGCGGCGCAGCCGTCGCGCAAGGCGCTGGCGATCGCCGTGTTCGAGCGGATGGCTTCGGAACCGCCCCGCAAGATGATGGCGTTGCCCGTCTTCACGCAAAGCGACGCCGCGTCGCTCGTGACGTTGGGACGCGACTCGTAAATGAAACCGACCACCCCGATCGGTACCCGTACTTTGCTGATCCGGAGCCCGTTGGGCCGCGTCCATTCCCGGATGGGCTCGCCGACCGGATCGTGCAGCACCGCCACGTCGCGAATGCTTTGCGACAACCGCGCGAGACGCTTTGGGTCGAGGCGGAGCCGATCGAGGGTCGCGGCGGTGGCCCCAGCAGCGCCGGCGGCCTGGACGTCGGCGACGTTTGCGTCAAGCACGCCGTCGGCTTTTTCCTCCAACGCGTCGGCCATCGCCAGCAACGCCGCGTTCTTCCGCCGTGCGCCGGCCTGTGCCAGCGTGCGGGACGCCGTGCGGGCACGCGCACCGATCGATGCCAGTTCGCGTTGAACTTGGGGAATCATGGCCGTCCATGCGGAAGGAAGCGCGTGCCCACGGGCGCGCCCTCGACGATCTGGCGAAGGATCCCCGCTTCAAAGCCGCTGGCGATGACGCCGGGAATGCCGGCGGCCAAGACGGTCCGCATCGCCTGCAATTTTGTCACCATGCCGCCCTGGGAAAAGACGCCCGTCTCGCGCGTCGCCAACATCCTGACTGCCTCGACGTCGCGCACCTCGGGCAGGCGCGCCCCGGCGCCGTCGAGCAGACCGGGCACGCTCGTCAGGATGATCAGCAACTCCGCCCGGCAAAGGAGCGCAACCTCCGCCGAGAGCCGGTCGTTGTCGCCAAACCGGAGTTCTTCGACCGCCACCGGGTCGTTCTCATTGATGATGGGCACGACTGTGCGGAACCGGAAAAGGCGTTCGAGGGTGTTCCGCGCGTTGCCGTACCGCGTGCGGCTGTCAAGGTCGCCGTGGGTGAGGAGGAGTTGACCGACGCGCAAGCCATGGCGCTCAAACAACGAGCCGTACAAGCCCATCAGCCGCGATTGGCCGACCGCAGCGCAAGCCTGCACGGCGCTGAGGTCGTCGGGACGCCGTTCCAACCCGAGAAGCATCAGGCCCGCCCCCACGGCACCGCTGCTGACCAGCACGCATTCGAAGCCATCGTGCACCAGTGCCGCCACCTCGGCGGTCAAACGCTCGAACTGCGACATGCACAACCCGCTTCCGGCGGGGTCGGTCAGGATGCCGGTCCCGAATTTAACCACCAAACGTTTGCGCTTGTCGGACATGCAGAGCCCGGCATTATGCGCGCCAGTTGACCGGAACGCCAGCCCTGGATCATAGGTATCGGCGTTGGTGAACATCTTTTCCCTCATCCGCCAACAAGCGGAGGCGCGCCCTCAAC
>CAXUNV010000501.1:0-3813 GCA_964252355.1 uncultured Chthoniobacterales bacterium
CGCCACGGCAAGGGGGGCGGCGGCCGCCGCGCCGCCCTGCGCGCCTCGCTGCGCCCTCAAACCCACCGGGGCCTTCGCCCTGGTGCCCGCCTGACCGGCGGCGATTCTGTCGGGCAGATTGCCAGTGTTTGTTCGGGCTGTCCGCGATGATGCACGGCGCACCCAAGGGCAGCGTCGAGCGGAGGGTTTTCCGCTGCGGTCAAGGCCAATTGGTTTGCGCCCACCTGACGAGGTCCACCATTGCTTTGCCTCCGGCGGCGATGTTGTTGTCTTCGTCGCCGATCCCCAAGACTCCGCCCGAGATGGTTTCCCCGCCGCTGGTGGTGCCGATCACGTAAGGGTTGCCGTCGGGCCAGAACGAGAAGAACGGGCCGCCCGAGTCGCCGGGCGAGGCGTCACCGTGATGCTCCAATTCGAGGGCGTCGCCGTCAGAATCGTCATCGAGCACCGCAATGCCCATCTGGTAAGAGGGTCTTTCCGCCCCCGCGACATCACCCGGGTAGCCGACCAGCTCCCAATCCGGCTGATCTTCCCAGTCGTCGTCGTAAACCTTCGACCCAAACCAGCCGAGGGAACTCCCCAGTGGATCGTAAAGGCGCAAAACCGCCATGTCGCGGGCCGCCACTTTATCGCCTGTGTCCCAACCGTGGGTATCGGACACCCACGAGGTCGCCCCCGGCCCGGCGACGGAGCTGCCATCGTAGTATCCCGGCACGAATTGCATGCTCCAGTTGGAAAAAGCCCAAGGCACCATGTGGCCCGCCGTCAGCACATGCCTAGGACCGACAAGCGCCCCCGCTCCCGTGCCCAAAAGGCTGCCATTCCCATAACTGAAGATCTTGCCGACGCACTGCCAAGGGTACCCCGACGGGTAAAAAACCTGTCGGTCGTCGCTCCCGTAGATGCCGTAGTGCGGGATCACCCGTCGCCCGTCGAGGGCCCGCATGGCCGGCCACCGTCGCGCGACGGTCAATTTGGGGTGGAAAACCTGGCTCGCCCACGCCGGGCGAGAAGCTTCGGTGTGCATCAGGCCGGGGTAGCGCTTGGACAGGTGACCGACCGGAAACTTTGCGGCTTCGCGACCGGGCAACCCTATGGAGCCGTTCTCCGGGAGGCTGATGCGCCACGCCGACCCGTCTTCAATTTCCCGGGTCGCGCATCGCCCTAAGTCCAACCGGCTTCCGGGTGCAGACACGATGACACTTCGGGTTGCCAGGCGCTTGGCGAGCTCCGGCGGGATGTGCTCCGAAGGTGGGACGTTGTCACGAAGCAACAACTCGTCGGGTGAAAGCGGCGCTTCCGGCTTTGCGGGCGGCTTGGCACGGCCAGCCCCCCTCGGTTTCCGCACGTGTTTTCAACAGTTTGTCTTCTTCGCATAGGTTTGGGTGGTGAGGCGTGGCGGTGCCCGCCTGGGCCGCCGCCCGCCGGGTATTCGCTGGTTGCCGGGTTGTTTCCCTGGGCTAAAAGGGAGGGCCGATCATTGGCTGCATCACCTGCTCGCGGAAAAGGTCACCCGACGCGTCAAAGTGTTTTACTCCGGGAGAGAAGCGGTGGGCGACGGCGCGGTCGGCCGTCAGGGTAGGCTTTGGGTAGGCGTCCTGCGCCGGCCGGATGGGCCGGGCGAGCAGGCCTCCGCAGCGGTCTGCAGCACCTTCCCTCCGCCGATGGTTTTCTCCTCGGTCTCCTTGGGTTCGGACGACAACGTGCCAAGCGGCGCTCCGACCCCGAGCGTGCCTGCAAAGGCAGCTTGACCGCTGTCCGGCGGCGGGGCGGCGGTTAGGCATAAAGCGATCGCGGCGGTCGCGAGAACGCGCCGGATCCAAACGGTCCGAAGCCCCGCGGCACGGCACGGGACGGGGCGCGACCGATTTGCTGGCGGGGTTGGTGGCGCATGCGGGCGCTATGGTGCACCGCGGGACGCGGGAAAGGCATACGCAGGATTGCGTATTGACCTCGCGATCGGCCTCGACCTCAGCCAGTACACGCCTCGCGTCGTTGGTCACCGACTTGGCTTCGGAGGGCGGCGCGACCCTCAGAAAGGGTTGGCGCATGGTCCTACGGCGGGCACGACGACCACGCCGGACCTAAACGCAGGCGGCGGCGCGTGGCATTTTAGAACACGTCCAAAACAAGTTGGGGAAAACCTCGCCTGTTTGCTCATTGCCCGCCTACAACGGCGCTGTGCCCATCCTTGCGGAAGGCGGCTGCGCCGCGGACGTTGAACGGCAAGTCTTCGCCGGCTTGGACGCGGCCATGTCGGCCCGCGCGCTCGTTGACCCGGGCAATCTGCTCCTTGGCCACCTAGCCTTCGATGCGGCCCGTCCACGCGACGACGACGCTGCCCAGGACTACGGCGCTGCTGCAGACGACCGAGCCGGTGGTGGCGGTGGTCGACCATTGGTCAGCGTTGTTGGGTAAAACCCACATCGGTGTCGGACCGAACCGTTGGTGAAGTCGCGCAGGTCGTAAATACCCGATGCCGCGGAAGGGTTCCGCGCAGGACGGCGAGCGCCGCGCGCGCGAAGCCATCTCCGGCGGTGGAGGTGGGTTCCCCTGGTGCGGGTTGTCCAGGGAAGTGCACCCCAATCAGACGTCAGGGCGCCCCGCCGTTCGCGTCAGGATGGGGTCCATTTCGGGTTTTCTTGGCGTATGCTGGGGAACCTTTAAGAGCCTGTCCTGACGCATGGCCCCAAAGTCTTCTCCCTCTTGCGGGGGAAACTTCCGGTCGCGCGCAGCACGGGCGTGGCGCAAGTTTCGGCCATTGATCACGCGAGCGAAAACCCTGGCGCACTTGGTCGAGGCCGCGCCCGGGCCGGTGTCCGACGTGCGGGCAACAAAGCTGCTCTTCCTCCTCTCCCAAGGGCACGACGGTGGCGTTCGCCTGCCGGCTTCGGCGACTTACCAGTTCCTGCCGTACCTGCACGGTCCCTATTCCTTCACCCTGGCGCACGAGCTGGAAGGGCTGCTCGCCGTGGGCGAATTGCGCCGTGACGGGGCGGGCAGACTCGTGCGTCCTCCGGGGGCGGGTGCCGTGAAATTGGCCGTGGAGTTCAAAACGGCCGTCGCCGGCGTGGTGCGCGGCGACGGCCGCCTTTCCACCCGCCGATTGGTGGACTTGGTGTACGAGCGTCACCCTTGGTTCACGGTCAACGCCGACGACGCGCGGCGGCGGGGCGCCACCCTGCCGGTGCGGGTGCCGCTGCAAGTGGATGGCTTCTTGAATCTGCTGCTGGAGGGCGGCATCCGTCGCTTGATTGATGTGCGCGCCAACCCCGTCTCCCGAAAGTTCGGCTTCCACGGTTCCACGCTGCGCCGCCTGTGCGGCAAGGTCGGCCTCGATTACGCGCCTTTCCCGGAGCTCGGCATCGCCTCAACGTGGCGCGCGGGATTGGACGCCTCGGGCCAGGAGGGCTACGCCGCCCTGTTCCGTCGGTACGAAGCCGAGGTGCTGCCCGCCCGCAGCACCGAGGTCCTCCAGGTGGCTGCTCGGCCCGCCCCCCGCCGCGGCCCCCCCCCCCCGCCCCCCCGCCCTCCTCCAGGTGGCTGCTCTGATGGAGGCGGAACCCGCAGCGCTGGTGTGCCAGGAGGCCGACCCGGACACGTGCCACCGGCTGCGGCTGGGCCGGGCGGTGGCCCGCCTGACCGGGCTGCCGATCAAAGATCTTAGAGAGTCGCGGCGCGCCGAACGGGCCGAGGCCACCCCGTCGTTCCTATGACTACCCGCGTGCTGGTGACGGTGATGACTTACCCCCACCCCTCGGCGAAGTACGACGAGCTGGTCTGCACCGCGGGGATCAGCGATCACGGCGAATG
>CAXUNV010000502.1:0-3805 GCA_964252355.1 uncultured Chthoniobacterales bacterium
ACACCTCAACCTCCACATGCGCGTCGCCGTTGCTGGCCTTAACCACTTTATAAGGCACGCGCTTCGCTTCGTCCTGCACTTCGTCGAAGCGACGACCCATGAAGCGTTTGATGGAGAAAACCGTGTTTTGTGAGTTGGTCACTGCCTGACGTTTGGCAGCCTGCCCGACCAAGCGTTCGCCACTTTTGGTAAACGCCACGATCGACGGCGTGGTACGGGCGCCCTCGGAATTTTCGATCACGACGGGCTCGCCGCCCTCCATGACCGACATGCACGAGTTCGTGGTGCCAAGGTCAATGCCAAGAATTTTTGCCATAAATCGGTACGAGGCGTAGTGCAAGGGGCGTGCCACTACGCCCACAATCTGAAGGTTGCTCAGCACGAAAGACTTATGAAAGAATCAGCTTAGGCCGGATGCCGACTATGCGCCAAGTTGACACAGTGTGACACCATGCGGTGAGACACGCTTGGCGCACCGTGCCCCGCCCCGGACGAAATCCGGTTGCAACGCTGGCCGATTCCCCGCAAGCTGGGAGGCTCGTTTTGGATGGGTGCCAGAGCGGTCGATTGGGCACGCCTGGAAAGCGTGTGTACCGCAAGGTACCGCGGGTTCGAATCCCGCCCCATCCGGTTTCTTACAACGACGGCCAAGGCGTCGTTTTGACCTCGTCCACCTCACCTACTACACCGGTGCCATCATCGTCCTAGGGGCGCTGGGGTGGTGGATGACGAAGGCGTGGGAAGCCTACGGCGGGCTCGGGATGACAAGTCTGGCGCTGGGTTATGCCGGGCCGTTCGTCATCTCCGGCCAACACCTTTGGAGACGGCCAGCCACCCGGACCCCGGGTGGTTAGCTGTTCGCTTTGGCTATCGTCATGATGCCCCTGGCGGTCTAAGGCCTAGGGGCGTTACCTAGGCTCCTGCCCGGCGAGGGTGAGTGGGGTTCGGTAAACGGCGCGAACCGGCGACACGGCGCGAGCGAAACGGGGTGACGCAGAGACTCGCCCAAGTTAAGTCTGGCGTCCGGCAGCCTCCTCGCGGAGGCGCTTTTCTTGTTCGACGATTTCCGGCGTGGCTGCCTCGCCAAAGTCGGCCATTTCATAGAGTGACCGGATCTCAATCTCACTCGAGTCCGGCATCGGGTTGGGGCAACGCTTCACCCATTCCACCGCCTCGGCCATGTCCTTGACCTCCCAAAGCCAAAACCCGGCGACCAATTCCTTCGTCTCGATGAACGGCCCGTCCGTCACCGTCCGCTTGGGACCTTCAAACTTTATCCGCTTCCCGTGGGCCGACGGTTTCAGGCCCTCGCCTGCCCGCATCACGCCGGCTTTGACCAATTCCTCGTTGAACTTGCCCATGGCCTTGAGGAGCTCGGTCGAGGGGAGAACACCGGCTTCGCTCGCTTTCGTCGCCTTCACCAGAACCATCACGCGCATTGTTTTGTTTCCTCCTTTGGGGTTTGATATGCCGACGAACGGGAACTGAAGCAACGGACGCCTCGTGCGAAGTTTTTCGGCGGAGCAGGGCTTGCTCTGCCAATTTCGAAGCGTCTTTCGTTACCGGCGAGGACGCCGGCGGTACCCTGGCCACCCGGCGGCGTCTCGCAATGGCGTCGTCTCGTTCCTCGCCTTGCCCTACCAAAAGACCGTTTGGTGATGGCGGCCTCTCCTGCGGGCAAGACCGCTTTTTGGCATGGAATCCGCTCACCTGCCGCCGTCCGATCTCTTGAACCATGGATTACCTCAAACCTGCCGACGTTGTCCGCACGATGGTTGAGGCGGGCGTCACGAAGGGCGCTCTGCCGGCCAAAGACATCCTGATCCGAGGCGCCTTATCCGGAGCGTTGCTCGGGGTGGCGACCGCGTTCTCCTACTTTGCCATCGTGCAAACCAACCTTCCGCTGGTGGGAGCCCTGGTCTTCCCGGTCGGCTTTTGCGCGATTGTCCTGCTTGGGCTCGAGCTCGCCACCGGAAGCTTTGCGCTGCTTCCCGTGGCGGCGGGTGCCGGCCGGGTTTCTACCCCGACGGTGCTCGGCAACTGGGGCTGGGTGCTGCTCGGGAACCTGCTCGGGAGCTTGTGCTTTGCCGGCCTGCTCTGGGCGGCGCTGACGGACTGCGGTCAAGGTGCTGATGCGAGTGGCCTGGCGGCTAAGATCGTGGCAGCAGCCCAGGCGAAAACGCTTGGATACGCCAAATTCGGCGCAGCCGGCTTCGTGACCGCGTTCGTGAAAGGGATGCTGTGCAACTGGCTGGTTTGCCTGGGGGTGGTTTTACCGATGACCTCAAGCTCCACCGGAGGCAAAATCCTGGCGGCTTGGCTGCCGATCTTCACTTTCGTCGCGTTAGGGTTCGAGCACTCGATCGTCAACATGTTCGTGATCCCCGCGGCGATGCTCCTCGGCGCGAAGCTTACCTTGGTGGATTGGCTGTTTTGGAACCAGCTTCCAGTCACGTTGGGCAACGTGGTAGGCGGGATGTTGTTTACCGGTCTGGCCTTGTTCTACACGTACGGCAAGGCCGCGGTGGCCGCGCCGCGCACCGCAGCCGTCACGGAAAAGATCCGTGAACAGCCTGATCTGGCACGGTGAGCTGGCCTAACGCGTGCCCGCCCCGGTGTCGGTCACGCCCTCTGGCGGGTCAGGCTCGTTTTGCGGCAGGTTCGGCGGCAGCAGGTCAGGTTTAGTGTCCTTACCGCGCACCTGTCGGTAATCGGGGATGACGGTGATTTGGGCGCCGTTGAGCGTGGTTTTTGAGTAACCGGCAGCGAGTTGGTCGACGTAGTGAGATAGCGCGAAGTCGAGCGGGTTCTCTGGATGCGCATCGACCAATTGCAAGTCGGCGTCTGTCATCGTCAACCGGGCAAACCGGATGGTCCCACCACGAAAGTACATGTAGTTGGCGGCCGCGGGGTCTGGCGGGGTGAGGATCGGCATGGGCGCGGTGCCGTCGCGCGGGCCGAACCTCTGGACGATGCGGTCGCCGTCCACCCAGACCTTGATGACGCGAGCGCGCACCCGAGGCGGCGGTATCATCAGGTTGAGGTCCATGATGATGTCGTCGCCAACGATCGTGACGCCGCGCGGGCCGGGACCCTTGATGAGCTTGTTGACCTGCAGCCCCATGACGTCCATCAACCCTTTGGAAGGCACCCCGCCCGCCTTGATCGACTCCGTATGAAAACGGATCCGTCCATCTGGGAGGGCGGACACGCTGCCAACCATTTCGGTCGGGACGCTGACGCCCTTATGCATGACTGCCACCTGCCGGATCCGGTCGCCGTCCGCGCTGACTTGGATGTCGGTGAGGGGCGTGCCTGGGTAACTGAACACGTACCGGTTAAGCAATTGGCTGAAGGAATCTGTGCTCATCGCCGCCTCGCCGCCATCGACCACCATGACCATGCTTTCGCGGTCGTCGAACGTGGGTGGCTTGTCGGGACGGTGAGGCAGCAGCTGACCCGACAGATTGTCAATCTGGAGGATGATGCCATCGTCGACCCGGAAGTTGACGTGGCGCATCTGAAATCGCGTCGGCGCACGGGCACCCTCCCCGGAAGGCAGTTGCGGTTGGGTGGAGTGTTCCGTCCGCCGTTCCCGCGGCGCAGGTTCCCGAGCAAAACTCCGCTCGGCTCCACGGCCGAGCACCAAGGCTAAACCCAACCAAGCCAGCCTCAACCAACCGACGCACGCCTTGTACATTCCTTATTTCCGCCTCCTCGGCATAGCGTTCGGGCGTGGGCACCGTCCCGTTTGGGTAATCCGCGTTCCGGTGCACCCCGGTACCGCCCTCGGGTGGGCATAGGG
>CAXUNV010000503.1:0-3802 GCA_964252355.1 uncultured Chthoniobacterales bacterium
GCGGGGAGCACCGGCCCTCCCAGTTTTCGATCTGCGCTTCGCGTAGCGCCCCTCCCGAGTTGCGGCGCCTGGCGCGAAGGACGCCACCGCCCTAAACTCTTGCGCCGAGACTCATGCCGATCCCTGCCGAAGAAAATGCTGCGCCGGTCGACGTCCACGTGCACCTCTTGGGTAACGGCTTGGACGGTTCGGGTTGCTGGTTCCGCAGCGTCTGGTGGCACGCGCCCTTTCTGCGTGCCATGGCGCGCGACGCGGGCCTGACGATTTCACCGACCCTGCGCGGGTTCGACGCCGCCTACGTCGCCCAACTCCGACGCTGGCTCGACGGCAGTTCGCTGGGTGCCGCCGTGCTGTTGGCCTCGGACGCCGTTTACACTGCCGACGGCACCCGCCGCGATGACCTCACGCCGTTGTACGTCCCCAACGATTACCTCTTCGCCGTTTGCCGTCAGGACCGGCGGTTCCTCGCCGGCGTCTCGATCCACCCGGGGCGCCCTGACGCCCTCGACGAACTCGAGCAGTGCCTCGAAGCCGGGGCCGCGCTCCTCAAACTGTTGCCGTGCGTGCACATGGTCGATCCCAACGAACGGCGTTACCGGCGTTTTTGGGAACGGATGGCCGAGGCGCGGTTGCCATTGCTCGCGCACACGGGCGGCGAGTTCACGCTTCCGAACCACCGGCCCGACCTGCAAACGCCGGCGTGCCTCCGGCAGCCTCTGGAATGCGGGGTCAACGTGATCGCCGCCCATTGCGGGACGCGCGCCCTGCCGTGGGACCCCGATTTTTTTGGGACTTTCAATGAAATGCGTGACCAACACCCCAACCTTTACGGGGATTTGGCCGCGCTCAGTCAGCCCACCCACCTGGGCACCCTGGCGCGGTTGCGGACCCGTCCGGAACGCATCCTGCACGGTACCGATTACCCGGTGGCGACCGGGCTTTGGGCGTCCCGGATCCGCGGTTGGTTAGACCGCCCGGCGATGGCGCGTCTCCAGGCGATCCAGAATCCGCTCGAACGCAAGGTGGCGCTCACCCGCGCCCTCGGCTTTCCCGAGGCGGTCTTTCGCGAGGCGTGGACGGTGCTGCGCTGCGCGCAGGGGTGAATGACAAAGGCCAAAGGAGGGCAAGCGGCCCGCCATCATCGATCACAGATCGCAGGTCGCCAACCGCCGGACACTAGGGAGGGCGTGCCTCTCCTTTTGGCCTTTGTCATTTGTCATTTGCCGTTTGTCATGGCTCTTCCCGCTTAGCGCGCCCGCTGGATGAGCTCCACCTCGTAACCTTCCGGTGCGTCGACGAAGCCGATCACAGAACCGCTGCCCGTCTTCGTCGGGCCGTCCGAAAGCGGGTGACCCTTGGCTGCCGCCTCCTTGGCAAACGCTTCTAGGTCGTCCACTTCGAACGCCAGGTGCGTCAGGTCGGGGCCCACCTGCACGGGGCCGCTCTCGTCGAATTTACAGATTTCGATTTCTTCCTCGCTGTCCGGCGCTTTGAGAAAGACCAATTGCGAGCCCCGGGGGGAGGTGTGGCGACGGATCTCTTCCAAGCCCAACACGTCTTTGTAGAACGAGATCGTCTTCTCCAAATCGCTCACCCGGTAACGGGTGTGCAGAAGTTTTGTGACCATGCCCCCAACTTAGCCGCGCCCGCCGAGACGCAAAGGGCGATTGACCGGCCGGAAGGGGTTGACCGCCCCCCACGAAATACCCAAGATCCCTTTGCCAGAGCACCCCTCGTTTTCCCCCTTCTTATGCTTTACCTCGGCATCGACAGCGGCACGCAGAGCACGAAGACCATCGTCCTCGACCTCGCGACGGGGGGCGTGGTGGCTTCCGCGCAAAAATCGTACGACTTCATCCCGGGCCTGCCTCCGGGTCATTTGGAGCAGGATCCGCAAGTCTGGCGCATCGCCGTCGACGAAACGATTGCCGCCTGCCTCGGCCAGTTGGGCGACCGCAGGAAAGAAGTCCGCGGCATCGGCGTGAGCGGGCAGCAGCACGGCTCGGTGTTCCTCAACGAGGCCAACGAGGTCATCCGGCCCGCCAAACTTTGGTGCGACACGTCCACCTCGGCGCAATGCCGGGAAATCACCGAAGAGTTTGGCGGCGTCGCTTCCTTGATAAAAATTCTCGGTAATCCCGTGCTGCCGGGTTACACCGCGCCCAAGATCCTTTGGTTGCGGCAGAACGAACCCGACAACTACGCCTCCCTGAGGACCGTCCTGTTGCCGCACGACTACCTGAACTTTTGGCTGACCGGCGAAAAACGGATGGAGTACGGCGACGCGTCCGGCACAGCCCTGCTTGATGTGCGCACCCGCCGATGGTGCGAGCCCGTGTTGGAGTTCATCGATCCCGACCTCGCCGAAAAGTTGCCCGTGCCGGGGTCTTCCCGGCAAGCGGTGGGGCTCCTGCGCGAAAACCTTCGGCAGCGGTGGGGCCTGCCCACGTCGCCCATCGTGGCCGCCGGCGGCGGCGACAACATGATGGGCGCCATCGGCACCGGCAACGTCGAGCCGGGCATCGTCACCACCAGCCTGGGCACCTCCGGTACCATCTATGCCTTCTCAGCCGAACCGGTCATCGATCCCGAAGGCGAAGTCGCCGCGTTCTGCGACAGCACCGACCACTGGTTGCCGTTGGTCTGCACGATGAACGTGACGGTCGCGACCGAGGCGGCCCGCCGCATGTTCTCTTGGGACGTGGCGACCCTAAACGCCGAAGTCGAGCGCGTGCTGCCCGGCGCCGACGGCTTGGTCTTCCTGCCCTACATCACCGGGGAGCGCACGCCGAACCTGCCCAACGGGAACGGGGTGTACCACGGGTTGCACGCGGGCAATTTTACTCCCGCGCACTTCGCGCGCGCCGCGATGGAAGGCGCCACCCTCGGCTTGGCTTACGGCCTGAACCGGTGCCGGTCCCTGGGCATCAAGCCCCAGGAGATCCGCCTCACCGGCGGCGGCAGCCGGAGCCACGTCTGGCGCCAGATCTGCGCGGACATCTTTCGGGTGCCGGTGGTTTGCTTGGCCACCGCCGAAGGCGCGGCGCTCGGTGCGGCCTTGCACGGCGCGTGGATTGACCAGTTGGTGAACAACAAGTCGGCGAACTTGGCCGACCTGATCCGTCCGGTCGTGACCGTGGACGAGAGCTCTCGCGCCTTGCCGAAAGGGGCTGCCCCGGAACGTTATCAAGAAGTCTACACGCGCTTTCGTACCCTGACGCAACGGTTGGCCACCGGCGGCCTGCTCTAGCGCAGGCGCGTGCTTCGCGGTTCCCAGTTGCCGGTTCGCAGTTGCCGGTTACCCGGCGAGGGTGAGCGGGTTGGGCTGTAGAGATTCGCCCAGTCCGGGTGTCAGGAAACGCTCACCCGACCGAGGGTCTCGCACGACGTCACGACGACCACGGCGGGAAGAGAAGACGTCGTGCCACGACGCGGCGGCGTGGGTTCCGCGTTCCACGTTCCGGGTTTTGCACCGGGAAGGCGGTCGCCTGCGGTTTTGTCTGCCATCGGCGGTTCGCGCACGGAGCGCCGGCGCCAGCGTCTGCCTTTCCTGGTGGACTTTGGTTTTCTCATTCACCCCGGCGCGCCGCTTGGCACGAGGACTGCTTCGAAGGGTATTACGACGGCGCAAACTCGTAATACTGGCGAGCGGCGTGGTCGTGCCCTGGCCCGGCTTGTCCGTCGCCCGACCCCTTGCGCTCATGCATCCCAAACTTCTCCCGTCGCGGTGGTTGGTGTGGTCCGCTCTCTTCCTTCCCGCCCTGCCCCACGCGGCCGAGCCGGAGCCCATCGCCCATAGCGG
>CAXUNV010000504.1:0-3767 GCA_964252355.1 uncultured Chthoniobacterales bacterium
GCGCGCTGGTGCGCGCGGCGGTGCAGGAGTTCTTGGAGGCCGAGATGGACGAGGCGCTGGGAGCGCGCAAGGGCGAGCGCTCGGCGGCCCGGCTCGGCTACCGGAGCGGGCACTACGGGCGCTCGCTGACGACGCGGGTGGGCCCGATCGAGCTGCGGGTGCCGCAGGACCGCGACGGGCGCTTCTCGACCGAGCTCTTCGAGCGCTACTCGCGGAGCGAGAAGGCGCTGGTGGCGGCGCTGGTGGAGATGTACGTGCAGGGCGTCAGCACCCGCAAGGTGGCCAAAATCACCGAGGAGCCCTGCGGCCGGGAGTTCAGCGCCTCGACGGTGAGCCGGATGGCCAAGGGCCTCGACGAGGCGCTCGCGGCCCTCATGGGGCGGCGCTTGGAAGGGGCCTTCCCCTACGTCTACCTCGACGCCCGCTACGAGAAGGTGCGCGAGGGCGGCGTGGTCCAGGGCCGCGCCGTGCTGGTCGCCTTGGGCGTCGACCGGGAGGGCCGCCGCCAGGTGCTGGCCGTCGAGCTGGCCAACCGCGAGAGCGCCTCGAGCTGGAAGGAGTTCCTGGTGGGCCTGAAGGCCCGCGGGCTGCACGGGGTGCTGCTTTGCGTCTCCGACGACCACCCGGGCCTCAAGCGCGCGGTCATGGAGGCGCTGCCCGAGGCGCGCTGGCAGCGCTGCCACGTGCACTTCCTGCGCAACGCCCTGGACTTCCTGCCGCGGCGCGCGGTGGCCGACGACTGCCTGGTGGAACTGCGCTGGATGTTCGAGCGCCGGGACGTGGGCGAAGCCCGGCGCGACTTGGCCGCTTGGCTGGCGAAATGGGGCGAGCGCTATCCGAAGCTCTGCGCCTGGGTCGAAGCCAACATCGAGGAGACCTGGACGTTTTACGCCTTGCCCAAGGAGCACCACAAGCACCTCAAGAGCACCAACGTGCTCGAGCGCCTGAACCAGGAACTGAAGAGGCGAACCCTGCTGGTGCGGGTGTTCCCCAACGAGGAGAGCTGCCTGCGGCTGGCCCGGGCGTTGGCCGCCGAGATCCACGAGGACTGGCAGGAGGCGCGCTACCTGGACCCGGCGCCGATGCCGGCGGCGGCGGCGGCCCGGCTCGCCGAGGCGGCCTGACCCGGATGAAAACATCCCCACCGAAAGTGAGGCGTCCGCCTCGGGAACCGTTCGGGGGCGCCGCGCCCCCGAACCCCGCGGTTCGGGGGGAACGGCGGGGCGCTGCCGCGCCGGCGCCAAGATCGAAGCCCGACGCGAAAGCAAAGCCAAACCTAGAAACCCAACCGCGAACCGTCACCCCAAATTGCAGAACTTGACGCACACAACTCCTCTTGCCCTACCCATCCCTAGGCCGTGACAGCACCATCCGTAACCGGTGGGACGCCGGTTTCGTTCCACAGCCCCAGGGTATGTTGAAGATTTTTGGGCGCTATACGTCTGAAGAAGTGCACAGATGAATGGTAAAGAGCCGGTGACGGCGGGGGTGTGGCTCGACGCGGGACGCGTCGAACAGGCGTTCGAGGAGCGAGTTCGTGGACGGCGGTGGGCGGTTTTGTTGGTGACCGCAGGACTGGCCGGGTTGGGCTTCTATCTGATGGCCGAGGTTGACGCTGCGGCTGGATGGACCCCCTTGCGGGTTGCCAGCTTCGCGGTGTTTAGCGTTCTTTTCGCGTCGCTCTGCTTTGGTTTTGCGCAGGCGTTCACCGGCTTTTTGGCGTTGGCCGAACGGCGAGAGCCGCTCAAGATCACCAACACGCTCGATCCGGCCACGCCGCTGGCGTCCACCGCGGTGGTCATGCCGGTGTACAACGAGGATCCCCGCACCGTCTTCGGCAACGTGCGCACCCTGTACGATTCGCTGGCCAGCCGCGGCGAACTCCAGGCGTTCGAATTTTACATCCTCAGCGATTCCACCGACCCAAGCCGGGCGGTGCAGGAGGAGGTGGCGTGGGCCGACCTCTGCCGGCAAACGTCCGGCTTTGGGCGGATCCATTACCGGCGCCGGCCCTTGCCCGTGAATCGCAAAAGCGGGAACATCGCGGATTTTTGCCGGCGCTGGGGGCATCGGCACCGATACATGGTCGTCCTAGACGCCGACAGCGTGATGACCGGCGAGGCGGTCGCGTCGCTCGTGCGCATGATGGAAGTGAACCCCCGCGCAGGCATCATCCAAACGATGCCTCGGCTCGTCCACGCCGACACTGTCTTCGGGCGTATCCAACAGTTTGCCTCTCGCGCCTACTCCGCCATCTTCGCCGCCGGTCTGAACTTCTGGCAGCAAGGGGCCGGCAACTATTGGGGACACAACGCCATCATCCGCATTTCGCCGTTTTTGGCTGGCTGCGGCTTGCCGACACTGCCCGGTTCGGAACCGCTGGGCGGGCACGTCCTCAGCCACGATTTTGTGGAAGCTGCCTTGATGCGTGCCCACGGTTGGGAGGTCTGGTTTGCTTATGACCTCGAGGGCAGTTACGAAGGGCTGCCACCGAACCTGACGGAATACGTGAAGCGGGACCGCCGGTGGTGCCAAGGCAACCTGCAGCACGCGTGGTTTCTGCTGACCCGCAACTTCGCCGGGTTGAGCCGGCTGCATCTGGTGCAAGGGATTCTGGCATACGCGTCGGCGCCGCTCCTCAGCCTCTTCATCCTGCTTACCGGCGTCCAAGCCGTCGTCGATCGGTTGCACCCGCGCGCACACGCTTTCGCACCGGCTTCCGCCCTGGTGCTTTTCGTCCTGACGGTGGCGTTGTTGTTCGGTCCCAAGGTGCTCAGTTTTCTGCACTTGGCCTCGCGGCCGGGCGAGGTCCGGCGTTTCGGCGGGGCGGGGCGGCTCGCGCTCGGCATGCTGCTCGAAACGACTTTTTCGGTGTTGGCCGCGCCCGTGCTCCTTTGGTTCCATACCCGGTTCGTGCTCCGCAACTTGTCGGGCCAAACGGTGTCGTGGCACACCCAAAACCGTGACGGCGGCAGCGGTCCGCGTCTGTCCGACGTCTGGGCGGAGTATTGGCCGTTGCCGGCCGCCGCCACGGCGGTCGGCGCTGTGGGGTGGTGGGTGGACCCAAGTTTTGCACTTTGGCTGTTGCCCATCCTGCTCGGGTTGCTGCTGTCGGTCCCCTTGGTGCAAATCAGCGGGCGCAAGGGGATGTTGGCCAACCTCTTTTTGACGCCAGAAGAGACCGCGCCGCCTCCCGAATTAACTCAGACCCAGCAACTGCGGACCTCCGAGGGCAACGGCTTTGTGCAGGCGATCTTGGATCCTTACGTCAACGCGCTCCACGTCTCCTTGCAACGGCGGCGTGCGCGCATCGCGCCGGCAACGCAGGCCTACCTTGCCGAGCTCACGGCGAAACTGCTCCGTAACGGCCCCGACGCCTTGGTAGCGCGCGAGAAGCGCGCCCTTCTCGCCGACGGCGGCACGGTGGCGCGCCTGCACACGCTGGTTTGGAAGACCCCGACGGCTTTGCTGCACCCGTTTTGGGGGGTTGCGACCCCCCCGCCGGCTTGGCGCCCCCGGTTTTGGGGTGGGGGGTGGGCGGCTTTGCCCCGGCAGGGGCCCGCGGCACCGCCGACCGAAGCGCCGGTCCCGCTCGCGGCGTGAGGCGCGCTTTGCGGTTGCCGGCCGACGGTGGGAACTATCCCGAGACCCGGTGCTCCGTCACCACCCATGGCAGCGCCCGGGGCGAAGGCCGCCCCAAGACGGTCCTGTCGGACGGCGCGGTGGCCCGCCCGCAGCGGTGCGCGATGCCCGGGGGGGCAGCCGTC
>CAXUNV010000505.1:0-3758 GCA_964252355.1 uncultured Chthoniobacterales bacterium
GTTGCGGGCCGGGCGTCCGCGTTCCCTGCGTCGCCGGCCAAGATCATCCTGAGACCGGCGTCCGCCGAAGGGTGGGCTGTGCGGCAAGACGCCAGACGAGCCGCCCTAATCCGGCCAAAGGAAATGCTCGAGCCGCAACTTGGTCAGGCGGTCTTTAGCTTCCGCGGCCCGGGGACTTCGCGAGCTGGCCAACTTATCGTAAACCGCTGCGGCCGACTCCCAAGCTTTTCGCCCCTCCAGCAGCGTCGTGGCGGCAAACCCGGCGCGGAAAAACCAGAGTTGGTCTCCCGAAGTGCCGCCGAGGTCAAGCGCGTCGTAGTAGAGCGCGAGGGCGCGATCTTCCTGCCCCATTTTTTCGAGGCACTTGCCCACCTCGTACAGGCCGCGTTGTCGCCATTCGGCGGAGGCGTCGGGAGCAGTCAACGCCTCGAAAACCGACGCCGCTTTCGCGTAGAGGGCGCCGTCGCGCGCCGCCAGCGTAAACAAAGCCTGACCTTTGGTCTCGATCGCTTGGTTGCGCACGTCGGCGGGAGGCTTGAGCGCGAGCAGGTCGTCCAACAGAGCCACTGCTTGACCCTCCTCTTGGCTTTGCCGCTTCGTCAGCGCCTGCTCCAGCCGCGCTTCGAAGCGAAGCGGTCCGCCCATTTTGTAAACCTCTTCAAACAACGCGATCGCCTCGTCGACGGACGACGGGTTGAGACTCCGGCGAGCCGCCTCGCCCGCCAGAAAAAGCGCGGTCTCCACCAGCGGGGAGTCTGGCTGCTCTTCCCGCACCGCCTCAAACTGCGCCCGCGCGTTGGCGAAATCGCCCGCGTGGAACAGGACGCCGCCAAGTTTCAAACGCACCTCGGCGCGCGCCGGCGAGGTTGGGTACCGCGAGAAAAACTCCTGGGCGAGTCGCGCCGCTTCGCCGGCCGGAGCCGCCGGGTCGTCGGCGGCGGCGAAGAAGGCGAGCCTCTCTTCGCGCTCGCCCCAGGGTTCTTTCTCTCGCGCGGGCAGTTCCGCCGACACCCGGACAAATGCGCCGTTGGGTTCGGCGAGCGCTCCCTCCGCCAGCAACAGGCGTGCATCCCGCACGTGGTCGGCCGCCGGGTGTTGGGACAGGTATCGCCGCAGGGTCTGCACCCCGTGCGCATCGCCCGCGGCCAGCTGCAGGCGGCCTTTTTGAAACTCGAACTCCGCCAGGAGGTCCGCGTCGGGTTTCGCTTCGTGGAAGGCTTGTTGATCCGCGGCAAACAGCGCGTCGTTGCGCATCCGCAACGAGCAGAGGGCCGCGTTGAACCAGACCCGGCTGCGTTCGTAGGGGGAAGAGGTTTCCAAGCATTTTCCGTAAGCAGCCCGCGCCAAGTCGAACCGACCCTTCTGGGCCTGCGCCTCCGCCACGAGCGCCTGCCAGACGGCGGCGTCCTCCGGCGGCGTGGGGTGGGCGAGCGCGTCCAACGCCTCGTCAGGTTTGCCCTCGCCAAGCGCTTCCCGGGCCCAGGCCAGGGCTGCCCGCACCCCTGCCGGCCGGTCGGCAAACCGCGTGGCGGCCTGTTGGAAGCACGCCCGGGCCCGCTCGGTCGCGCCCGCTTTGCGCGACAATTCGCCGAGGTAAAGCAGCGCGTAGGCCGGTCGGTCGGGTCCTACTGCGGCCGGGTCGTCTTTCGTCCAGGCTACCAAGTCGTCATCGGAAGCGTTGGGCTCGCGGGCGTAGACCTCGAACAGCGCCCCGAACAATCCCGCCAAAACCGGTGAGCGCGGCTGCTCGCGGATGATCTGTTCCAGGCGCGCCTCGGCACCCTCGTAATCGTCCGCCGCCAATTCAGTCTTTGCCGTGCCGATTTCTGCGATGGCCGCGGCCCGGGCGGTCTTGCCACCGGTGACGCTGAGCACCTGGGCGAAAAGGGCTTTGGCCTCTTCGGTGCGGTCCTCCCGTAAGAGCAGTTCCCCTTGCAGGCAGCGCGCGAGCGTCGCCTCGTGCGGGGCGAGGGTCTCACTCCGGGCGAGCAGGCGACGCGCTTCGTCGAGACGCCCGGCGTCGAGGTTGGCTTGTGCGGCAAGCAACACCGCCCGCGGTCCGGGTCCGTTACCCGGGTTCGCGAGAAGCGGCTCCAGCGCCGCCAGGGTGGCGGGCAGGTCATGGGCGCCGTAGGAGGCCGCGGCCAAGCCGAGGGACGCCTGGGCGCGGAGATCTAGGTTTTGGGCCCCGTCGCGCAGCCGCGTGAAAATCGTTCCCGCGACGTCCCAATGGCGCAGGCGCAGTTGCGCGCGCGCGCGCAGGAAGTCCGTTTCGGGTTGGGGAAGGTCGTCTCCCGAGAGTGCCTCCAACGCCTCGCCAGGCTTGCGCACGTCGAGTAACGCCCCGGCCAACAGCACGCGGGCCCGCGCACCCTCCGGCCCGGTGAGCACGCCCCTGCCCAAACCGTCGCGCAGCTTCACCACCGCCACTTCGGGGATGCCGTCGCGCTGCGCATTCCCCGCTTCCGCGAGAAGCTCGGCTGCCCCTGGGGCAGGCGCCGGCGGCCCCTCTCCGTGAGCCAGGCAGCAGGAGGGGAGCAGACGGAAGAGCCCGGCCACCAGGGCCGAAGCCAGGAGCACGCGTCGCCGGGGCACGGGCGCGCTCATGAGGGGAGCATGCGCCGAAGGTATTGGCCGGTGTGGCTGGCCGGGGTGGCGGCGAGCTGCTCGGGCGTACCCTGGCCGACCAACCACCCACCGCCCGTCCCGCCTTCCGGCCCGAGGTCGATCACCCAGTCTGCGCATTTGATCACCTCCAGGTTATGCTCGATCACGATCAGCGTGTTCCCCTGGTCGCGCAGCTTCAGCAACACCTCCAGCAACTGGTGGATGTCCGCAAAGTGCAGGCCGGTGGTCGGCTCGTCCAAGATGTAGACCGTGCGCCCGGTCGCCTTTTTGGCGAGCTCGGCGGCCAATTTTACCCTCTGCGCTTCACCCCCGGAGAGTTTCGTGCCGGACTGCCCCAACGTGAGATACCCGAGCCCGACGTCCACCAACGGCGACAACCGGTCGTAAACGGCGGGCACGCTGCGAAAGAAACGCGCGGCCTCGTCCACCGACATCGCCAGCACGTCGGCGATGTTCTTGCCCCGGTAGGTGATCTCGAGCGTCTCCCGGTTGTAACGAGTGCCGTGGCAGACTTCGCACTGCACGTAGACGTCTGCCAGGAAATGCATCTCGATGGTGATCACGCCATCGCCCTGACAGTTTTCGCAACGGCCGCCTTTGAGGTTGAAGCTGAACCGCCCGCCGTCGTACCCGCGCACCCGCGAAGTCGGCAGTTGGCTGAAGAGGTCGCGGATCGGGCCGAAAGCCCCGGAGTAAGTCGCCGCATTTGAGCGGGGCGTTCGACCGATCGGACTCTGGTCGATCACGATCGCCTTGTCCACTTGGTCGAGCCCGAGCAACGCCCGGTGCGCCCCAGGCCGTTCCTTGGCTTTGTAAAAGTGCCGAAAGAGGCTGCGCCGCAGGATGTCGTCGACCAGCGTGGATTTGCCGCTGCCCGAGACGCCCGTGACGCAGACCAAGCAGCCGAGCGGAAAAGAGACCGTGAGGTTTTGCAGATTGTTTTCCCGGGCGTCCACCACCGTGAGCCAACCCTCTGCACCGGCCTGCGGCGAAAAGCCGCGGTTGTAGAGCAGACCCTTGGGTACCACCCGGCTCCGCGGCACGGGGATGGTGAGCCGTCGCGCCAAGTAACGCCCCGTCAAAGACTCCGGGTTGGCTTCGATTTCCGCCACCGAACCCGCCGCCACGAC
>CAXUNV010000506.1:0-3756 GCA_964252355.1 uncultured Chthoniobacterales bacterium
CCACCCAAGCAACCAACCAACCCCGGCCCGCCGCGCCAAAACCCAAACCTTTTTTCAGAACTTGACGCACACGACTGGAGCGGAACGATCCCTCAGAGGGTCGGCCCGGCAAGGGTCCTTCCCAAACGGCACGCACATTCCCGCGCCCGGGCCACCTCCGGCGGCGCTTCGACCTCGGCCCGGTTCTCATCGGCCGCCCGAGCGGCTAACCCGAACCGGATTGAGGTGGATGGAGCGGTCGGTCCTCGCCGCCCCAAGGAGGTCGTGCACAACCGCTTGAAAGCGATCCTGGAACAACCGCCCGCGGCGTCCAAATTTGCGGTTGGCCGGATCCCGCGGCCCACATTCGGCCGGTGGACCGCTCGGCTGGGATCGGCCAGGGGCGTCTTCCGAGCCGCAGGTGGCCACGGTTGCCCAATCAGGATGCGTCCGTGCACAGGGCCTCCAGGCGGTCCCAGGGAACGCCCCGGGCAACGCTCCAACTGACGGATCGGGCGCCGCCCGGTCCAGCGCCCCGCCCCGCGGTCAAGACAAAAATACATTGTATAGACGCGGCCCTTTTTTGCTCGCTTGTGAGTCCTCCTACGGCACCCCACATGGTGGCCGGGGTCGCCCCGTCTCGGATCAGAGGCGGGGCGAAGCGGCATAACCTCATGCGAGCAGGGATTTACATCCACACGGAAATCCCTCACGGTCACAGCATGTTGGTCGTGGGCGGGCCGATGGCTGCGTCCCTATGGCGATGGGGGCTAAGATGAACAAGGCCGCTGGGAAAGGCTCGCCGCGGACGCTCGGCCGAGTGACCGGCGCGCTTTATCTCTACCTCATGGTCGCGGCGATGTTTGCTGAAGCCTTCGTGAGGGATCGATTGGTGGTGACGGGCGACGCCGCCGCCACGGCCCGCAACATCGCTTTTTCTGAGACGCTCTGGCGCTGGGGGGTCGTTGCCAACGTCTCGACGACCTTGTGCGACGTCGCGGTCGCCGCACTCCTCTACGTCTTGTTGCGGCCGGCGGGCCGTGCGGCGTCGATTGTCGCCGCATTCTTTAGATTAGCCTATTCGGCGGCGATGGCGGCCAATGCGGCTTTCCTAGTGGGGCCTCTCCTGCTCCTTGGAGCGGCGCCGGGCGGGTCGGCGGCTCAGTCGTCACAGGTTCAGTCCCTCATCATGTACTCACTTCGCTTACACGCCGCCGGCTTCGACGTCGCGCTCGTGTTTTTTGGAGCCCACCTCGTCTTGGTCGGCGTATTGATCGCACGATCGAATGTTCTTCCCCGGCCGTTGGGGTCGGCCCTCGCGGTCGCGGGCTCCTGCTACTTGGCGAACAGCTTCGCCGGCTTCGTCGCGCCCGCCCTCGCGTCCGGCCTGTTTCCCTGGATTTTGCTGCCCGGCTTTTTGGCGGAAGCCGCCCTGACGCTTTGGCTCTTGATCGCCGGCGTGGATGCGGAGCGTTGGCACCTCGCGCGTCAGGCGGCTGAAGCCTGACGACGGGGTGAACGTCCAGTTCCCACCGACTCGCCCGTTGCGAAAGGCCGCTTCCAGGGGAACTCGGCGCGTAAGTGGCATCTCGGCGTTCGTGAGATTGGCAACGCCTTTCACAACAACGCCCGCAGCCACGAGCAAATTTGTGCAGCAACCTAGCCCGGATATTTCACTGGGGTTAAGCGCAAGAGGATTGCTGACGGTTGCGACCTCCGGCAGCTCACGCCGGGGGCTTCCGGCGGCCGGCTGGCGGGTTCGGCTGGCGCCCCGGGCCGTTTTCGGGCAAAGCGGCGGCCGCGCCGCCGTGGTTTTCGGGGTGCCGGGGTAGGCGGCACCGCAGGGCCCGCAGGCTCAGGGCCGGCGCGAAGCGCCGGCAGGCTTGCGCGAAGACGCCTTGGAACGGCGTCGAAGGAGCCGACGAACTGTTCGAAAAGCACTTTGTGGACCTCGAAGGGCGAGCGGCGTCTTGCCCGGTCCTCCAGCCGGCAGAGCAAGGGGCTGCTGGCCAGGACCGAATCCCTGCCGCCCGCCGCCTGCCGCAGCGGATCGGCGCGCAAGGCGTCGTGGCCGCCTGAGGTCCCCGTCGCCCATCGCCAGGCCGAACCCGCGCTGGCGCACCATCGACGCGAGGGAGTTCCGGACGCGCGCCGGGTCGCGCCAGTCGGGTTGGCGAGGTTGACGAACCACTCAAGCTCCGGCGGCATGGCGGCGAAACGTTCAAACTCGACGCGGCCCAGGCGGCCTTGGGAACGGTGGGCGATGAGGGTCAGGTCAGGGGATGGTTTTCGGATCCGACACGGGTCCCTTTCAATGCTGATAAAGGGGATGATGTGGCGCTGTCCTGCCGTGCCGGGCACAATCCAGTTGCGGATGCCACCCACGCCGGCGCCCGTCCGGATCGTGAAAACCCTTGGGGATGCCGCCGAAGTGAAGCCGGAGGGCCGGGCCGGGGCGCGCGTCCACTTGCGCTGGAGCGGCCTTTCGCCCGGTCGGTGCTGCGCGCGGTGGCGGCCGCCGCGCCCAAGGTCGGGGCCCGGTTCGGGACGGTGGACTCCCCGAGGCCCGACACGCGGGGACGGCTGCTGGCGCGCGAGGGTCCCGTTTACCGCGCCGCGCGCGTGATCCGGCGGTTCTACCGCAGGGACGGCCCCGCCTTCCGGGAAGATGCGCCGGCGGAAAAGGTCCGGTAAACAATTTGTCCAATTCCGGCCTCGCCGTTCGTCTTGATAGTAAAGGCGGAACGACTAGCCCGGCTGACGCAGGGGCACAAACCCGCAGAGGAGATTCAGGCATGCGCAAGCTCAAAATTGTGGAACACGTCTCGCTGGACGGCGTGATCGAGATGTCCGGCCGTCCGAACGAGGGCGACTTCCCCTACGGCGACTGGACCGCGCCGTATCGCACTCCTGCTGGTTTAGAGATCGTCCTTGCGATCTACGGCGAAGCCTTCGACCTGCTGCTTGGCCGCCGAACCTACGATCGGTGGTCGGGGTTCTGGCCGGAGGCGCCGAAGGGCCCGATGGCGGACCGCCTGAATGCGGCGACGAAGTACGTCGCCACCCACCGGCCGGAGAGCCTGGCATGGGGCCCGTGCGAAGGCGTCGGACCGAACCTCGTGGACGGCGTTCGTGGCCTCAAGGCGAAGGACGGTGCGGACCTGATCCTCTCGGGCAGCTCGACGCTGACTTCGCCGCTGCTCGAGCATGGGCTGGCGGAAGAGGTGGTTCTGCTGGTCAATCCCGTCCTGCTGGGCAAAGGGAAGCGCCTTTTTGCGGAGGGGACCCCGCCGCGCGCCTTCGCGCTAAGTAGCACGCAAGCGTTGCCGTCGGGCATCGTCGTTAACGTCTTCAAGGCCGCGGGACCTTTGCAGAACCTGAAATAAGGACCGTCTTGGATGCCTTTGCTGATGAGATGGCACCCCAAGGCATGGATCGGCTGCGCCGGAGGCGGTTCCCGGCGCGCCAGCGATCGCGAAGGTGCGCGCCGTCAACTTAGGTGCGGTTCCGTTGCGTGACACGCGCCGGCGTCCGCTCATATTCAAGAGCTGCTCCTCCCGCGTCGACGACAAGGGGCTTCCAATCCCGTGGGCGCACGGGGATTTTGCGGCTCTCCCGTATGCCTATTGCCATCCGCTCTACGATGCCTTCTGCGCTCCTTAAGAACCTATCAAGCAGCATTGTCTTAGGGCTGGCTACCGCCGCTTGCGCCCAGGCGCGCTACCGGCAGTACCACGGCAAACCCTACGCCTTCGCGATGGCCACGCTGCCTAAGGG
>CAXUNV010000507.1:0-3719 GCA_964252355.1 uncultured Chthoniobacterales bacterium
GTTGGCGGGGGTGTTGGCGTACTGCGCGGAGGAGAACCCTCCGTCACGCTCCTTCGGCTGCAAAAGCAGCGTGGGTGGGACCGGCGCGGGTAGGGTGGGGGAAAGCATCGGCTGGATGACGATCCCGTTGCGCACCGGGCTTGCCTCCAGGTTCTTGACGTAGACGAGGTAGAGCTTCCCCTGGTCCTCGAAATATTTGCAGTCGTAGTTGCCGTTTTCGAACCTTGCGAAGGAGCCGGACAGGACCGTGTCCGCAGACCATTGGGTCGGGGCTGAACCGGGTGGGATGTCATTCACCGGATGGGCATGCGCGATGACGGTCCAGTAATGCGGGCTTTTCCCGTTTTGGACGCCGATCGCCACCGCCATGTGCCAGCCGCCGTCCGCCGCTTGGAATATGTCGAGGTTCTGGAAGTTCGTGAAGGTCGACCCCGCCTTGGTGATCTCGGCGCCTAGCGGGCCAGCGTCGATCTTGACGGGCACAGCCCGGAAGCCGCCGGGCGTCAACGGATACCAACCGCCGAGCAGGGCCTTGGTCGTCCCCGAGATCAGTTGGAGGTCCGGCGAGTTGAAGGTGGCTTTGTGCACGGGATAAGGGTCTTGGAAATAGCCGGTGTGGGCCGCCTCGTTGACGACCGTCATCCGCTGGATCGCCAACGGCGCCGCGCTGGTCTCGCCGAGCGCGGAGGCGGTGAGCGCCCACGCCGCTAAAGGAACGCCGGCCCAGCGTTTGCCCAGGCTTTTCGTTCGAGTCTGGAAGACGGTGATCCGTTTGGGTCGACTGCAAACGGACGTGCGAAGGGGGCCTACTCTCATCACGGGACCCTAGGTTGCGGATCGGAAACGGGGCGACCTTCCGTCTGAACTGCCGGACTCTTTGTTCGATCGGCCGCCAACGCAGCAGTCTAGCCCTGGGGCGCGCACTGCCCTACCACACGACCAAGGACGCCATCGCGGGCGCAACGCCGCCAGAGCCGAAAAGGTTGGGGGAGGCGTTTCAACCCTTGCGTGAAGCTGGACGCGCTTGGACGGAGAAATGCGGCTTGGTCATCGCCTGGGAAAAACCCGACGCGCTGTTGTCCACGCTCGCCTATCACCCAAACTCCAAAGGTGTTTGATTTCCTCGGGACCCCGTCTGCGGCGGCATTTGGTCACGCCGGGCCTCGGGGGGGAAGTAAAGGGCGAAAGCCGATTGCCTTTGCCTGGGAACAGTTGGACGGCCGGCCCCTGATCTACGCATCCATGGGATGGGCACGCTCGTCAGCGGTTCGGGGGACGCGTTTCGGATCACCCTTGACGCCGTCGGCAGGATACCCGACGCGCAAGGCGTGGTGTCTACCGGCCACCATGCGGACGCTGAAAGGCTAACACCGTTGCCTCCAAACGTCGTCGTGGTGTCAGAAGCGCCGCAAATCGAGCTGCTGAAATGCGCCTCGCTCGGCGTGACACATGCCGGCCTCAACACGGTGTTGGAAGCACTCTCGCTCGGCGTGCCGATGGCGGCGGGTCCCGTCCGGGTTCGACCAACCGGGCGTGGCAAGCAGGATCGCTTGACACGGTCTGGG
Source organism: uncultured Chthoniobacterales bacterium (assembly GCA_964252355.1). Classification (GTDB taxonomy): domain Bacteria; phylum Verrucomicrobiota; class Verrucomicrobiia; order Chthoniobacterales; family JAFAMB01; genus CAXUNV01. The sequence goes on from CAXUNV010000507.1 coordinate 1,566, forward strand.
ACAAGTCCCGACGCCTGGATCGTTGACGGCGGACGCACGGTTTCAGGCGATCCGCAAGGTGAGGCAGAAGCCTTCTTACCGACAAGACGCGCTCTATTTTTAGGAGGTAATCCGCAGAAATCCGGAACCGAAAATTGCCGCCGACGTGATCAAGCGGGTTTGTGCAGGTGGCGAACGAAGTCCCAGCTGAGACTTCAAAGCCCGGTGATCTTTACGCGTCCGTTCAGCCCGTCGAAAGCGCGGGGTAGAACCGCTTGGTCAGGCCATTGGAACGGGTGCGACGGCCCACCTTTTTCATCGAAAGGCAAAACCAGGGCCGCTGAATTCTGCTCGTCGCGCAGGCAACTCACCAAGAGGGTGCGGAAGTCGTGTTGCGCTGGCCGGTGACGACCTCACCGAAGAACGGTCGGTTCTTTCATGCCGCCGATTGGGGTGATCGAACATGCCTCCCTTCCGGGGGGCACGCATGACGAATAGACGGTTTAAACTAACGTCGATTTCTTGCGCATTGTGCATCGCCAAAGCCCCAACCACGCCTTTTTTACACCACCGCGCGTTGGTAAAGGTGGTTTTCCTGGCACGCCGCACTTCCTAGCTAAGCGTAGACCCAATTCAGGTTCAAACCATCCCCCAAAATCTCGAACAGTTCCTTCTCCGCCACCGGTTTCGCGAGGAAAGCGTCGAAACCGGCATTGAGGGCGAGTCGTTGGTCCTCAGCGAACACACTGCCGGACGACGCGATCATGAAGAGGCCTTTCGTCTCCGGAGTCGACCTTAACTGACGGCACCAGTCGTTTCCGTTGTACGACGGCATCCTGATGTCTGAGATGACCGCGTCAGGGTGCTCTTGCAACAGGTCAAAAGCTTCTCTGGGTGAGCTTGCGTCGGCGGTTGCAAAACCGACCATCGCCAGGAGTTCTTTCAACATCGAGCGATTGAGCGGTTCATCGTCGACGATCAAAACCTTTCGGCGCGGGCCTTCGTAACCGACGATTTGGCGGGACGCCAATTTAGGAGAAATCGGCTCCGCATCTCGGAGAGGAAGGTCAACGGTGAAACTGGAGCCTTGCCCAAGCTCGCTGGTAGCGGACAACTGGCCGCCAAGGAGTCCCACCACCTGACTGGCGATGTGCAGTCCCAAGCCTACACCCTGCCTTCTCGCATCGTCGTCAACTGCTTGGTAGAACGGCTCGAAGATGTGCGGCAAAGCGGATTTGTCGATCCCTTTGCCGGTGTCTTTTACCTCGAAGACCAGCCGCGTGCTTCGGACGATGAGGCGAAACCGGATTTCGCCACGCGTGGTAAACTTGAGGGCATTCCCAAGCAAATTGTACAGAACCTGTCTTAGACGGAGTGGATCCGTTTCGATGGAAGACGGCACGATACCTTCAATCTCGTGAGTGAAACGGAGGTTAGCGCCGGCGGCCCGGGTCCTGAACTCGTCCGCAATGCCAACAAAAAACTCCTTCAAGTCGACCGACCGCAAACGCACTGCTGGCTTACCCGCTTCCACTTTTGAAAGGTCGAGCAGTTCGTTGATCATCTCGAGCAAGCTTTCTCCAGAAGCTAAAATGCGTTTGACGTTGGCCTTAGCCTCGGGGTCGACGCCCGCGCGTCGAAGGAGGATCTGCCCATAGCCAAGAACGCTGTTGAGCGGCGTTCGCAGCTCGTGGCTCATGTTAGCGAGAAAAACGGTCTTCGCCCGGTTCGCAGAGTCGGCACTCTGCCGGGCCATTTCGGCGGCGTCTTTGGCATTCCTGAGCTGGACCTCGTTTTCGCTTAATTCGCGCGTCCGCATTTGTACCAATGCCACGAGCTCGCGTTGATGTGAACGCAATCGCCAAGTCCGCCAGTGATAAAAGAGGTAAGCCGCTAAAATGGCCAGCGCGCCCCAAAGGAGCTCCATCCGTGGGTTGCGATACCAGGGAGGCCTGATGGTGAAAGCATAGGTGAATTCGTTGCTCTCCGCCGCATTGCTATCGATCGCTCTGACGCGGAGCAAATAGCTCCCTTCGTCCAGCGCGCCGGAACGCCAAATCGGAGATCTGGTCCGCGCGAAGGCTTGCTTCACGTGTCCTTCCAACGTTACCAAGTAGCTGAGTTCGTTGCCGGCGCTAATACGATTGGTGCCGATCCGATACTGGAAATCCCGCT
>CAXUNV010000508.1:0-3708 GCA_964252355.1 uncultured Chthoniobacterales bacterium
CCGCCGCCGTGGGGTGCGGGGCCCGGCCCGCGGCCAGCCGCCGCACGGCGCGCAGGTCGTGGACGATCGCCTCGAAAGCCCCGGCGGCCCGCCCACCGTTGGGCTTGCGGGTGCACCACCGCCCACGGCGGGAACTCGTGGGGGATCAGCCGCCAGGGCGCCCCGGCCCGGATCATCCCGCGCAGGGCGTTGAAGACTTCCCGCAGGTCGTGCCGGCGCTGGCCGCAGTCCTCGCGCAGCAGGGCCAGGTACGGGGCCACCAGGGCCCATGCTTCGTCGGAAACGTCGGTCGGGTAGGGCTTGCGGCTCACCGTGGCCATCCCGCCACCTTATCGCAAGACGCCCGTTAGTTCATGACACGCTCTAAGCCATCCGTTCCGGGCCATGTTTGAGAAAAACGCGGGTGGAAAGGACGGCTCCAGGGCCCTCCAACGGAAGCCGCTTTCGGGCGCCGTTGGCGTCCGTAAAGTTCCCGTTCTAAAGCTGTCCCAGGTATAAGGGTCAGCGCACGAACGGACCCTGGCGTACGCTCGGGCCTTCCGAGGCCCGTTGACTCGAAGAAGCCGCTTCAGGATCCGATCACCGCTCGCGTGAGGGAGACCCGGCCCCGGGAACTCCCTCGCGGCGCGGCGGAGGTCCCGCACCGCCGAGGATGGGCTTTGGTGATGCCCTTCCTCCCTTCCCCGAGGGAACAGGATCGCTTGTCGTGCCCTATCGCGGGGCCGCATCAAAACAACCGTTGCCGCTGTCCCGCCGCTGGATCACGTTGTCGAAGCGTACGAACCCGTCGAGCAGGGTTGAATGATCGGCGACGTCCCCTTGAAGATTTGCTGAGGAAGGAAGGGTATGGCCATCTACCGCACCGATGCGCTTGCAGGACAGACCGTCGTCGTCCTGGGGGGTACCTCCGGCCTGGGGCTGGCCACCGCAAGGGCCGCGCGCGATGCCGGCGCGGCCGTGGTGGTTGCCGGACGGTCGGCCGAGCGGCTGCAACTCGTCGCGCGCGAGAACGGGTTCGAAGCTGCGCACGTCGATGCGACGGACGAGGTGGCGGTGGAGAACCTTTTCGGGAGCTACGACCGAATCGATCATGCCTTCGTCACGGCCGGCGAAGGCGTCGTTGGGCCGGTTTCGGAAAACACCTTCGCCGCTCTGCGTCCCACGCTCGACGCGAAAGTGACGGCCGCCTTCCACGTCGGCCGCCACGCAGGACCGCGCATCCGGGCGGGCGGGTCCATCACGTTCGTTTCGGGCCTGGCCGCCTGGCGTCCTTTCGTGGGCGGCACGACCGCCGCCGCGGGCAACGCCGGCGTGGAGGCGATGGGCCGCGTCCTTGCGCTCGAAATGAAGCCTGTGCGCGTCAACACCATCGTCCCCGGCGTGATTGACACGCCCTTGTTGGATCGCGTGTTCGGCGCGGGACGCGAAAAGGTGCTTGCGGAGGTCGCGCGTGACCTTCCGGTCGGCCGAGTCGGCCGGCCGGAGGACATCGCCCACGCCGTCCTCTTCTTAATGACAAACGAATTCATCACGGGCTCGACGCTGCACGTGGATGGGGGAGCGCTGGTCATCTGACCATGCGCGCCATTCTCATCGATCGTTATGGCGGACCCGAGGTGCTAACGCTCCGGGACGTCCCCGTCCCCTGGGTGAGCCCGGGGCGGGTTCTCGTCCGGGTTCAGGCGGCGGGCGTCAATCCCGTCGATGCCCTGATTCGTGGCGGCGCGTTCCCCTCGTTTTCGCTGCCGTACGTGGTCGGCGTGGACCTTTCCGGCGAGATTGCGGAGGTTGGCGAAGGGGTGGAGCGCTTGGTTGCTGGCCAGGCGGTTTTCGCCCACTTGAAGGGCGGCAACGGTACCTACTGCGAGTACGCGGTCTTGTCCGCAGACTGGGTTGCCGCAAAACCCTTAACCCTTTCCTTTGAGCAGGCCGCGGCCGTGCCTTGCGCGGCGCTGACCGCGTATCAGGCGTTGACGGAGGCGCTGAACGTGCGGCGCGGGGAGTCGATCCTCGTCACGGGAGCGTCCGGAGGCGTCGGGCACTTCGCCGTTCAGTTTGCGGGCACCCTGGGCCTTGACGTGGTCGGCACCGCCGGCCCCGACAACCAGGCGTTCGTTGCGAGGATGGGCGCGATCCCGCTCGACTACCGCGCGGGCGACTTCATCGCAGGGGCGCGGCGCCTCCGTCCCCAAGGGTTCGACCACGTGCTCTCCACCGTCGGTGGCGCCACGAAGATGCGTGCCGTCAACGCCGTGAGGGAGGGCGGCCGCATGGTCTGGATGAGCAGTGAGGAACCGGCGGGGCCGGTCCTCCCGCGGGGCGTGCAGGGCGGAATGTTTTACGCGCGAGCGGATCACCGCACGCTTTCGACGATCGGCGGTCTGATCGACGGGGGCCGAGTCGGCGTTCATCTCGAGCAGGTGCTGCCGCTTGAGTTGGCCGCGGAGGCCCATCGGCAGGTGGAGGCCGGCCACGTTCGCGGCAAGCTCAGCCTGAAGGTTGCGTGATGAACGTCCTTGTCGCCAATGTTCGACGATTCCTGGCGGCGAAACCCTGAGCACCTTCGCTTGGCGGGTGCGCCGTCCCCGTGGAAGCGCGCAAGCGATGCACGGTCGACAACAAAAATCCATTTATGATCAGCAACGTTTCGCGAGGCGAATTTTTGAAACGGTTCATCGCGGCGGCGGCGCTCGGCGCCCCCCTGTTGACGTCCACCAAAGGAGGTGCGGCGACGGCCGACGAAGTGACCGACCCATTAATCCAGGACCCGGGCGTCTCCACCATGTACGCTCTGGGTGAGGCGGGTGCTGGCCATCGCCTCCTGGAGCCGCTCGTGGGTGACTGGAACGCGACCATGCGCATTTTCGCCGGACCGGGCCAAGTGGTGACCTCGTTGGGAATGAAATCGCGCAAGCGTGCCGTTCTCGAGGGCCGTCAGATCATGGAAGAGATCTATGAGGGAACGATCGCCGGCGTTCCCCACCGGAAGATCACCATGCTTGGGTACAACGCCGTCAACCAGCGTTACGAGTTCGTCACCGCCGACAACTTGGACACCCAGCAGATGGTCTATCGCGGATCGCGAGATCCCGCCTCCGGCGCCATCGTCATGACGTCGTCTTACACGCAAGCGGCCTTCGCCGACATCGTGCCCGGGGACGGCATGAGCAGGTCATCCGGAAAACCGGCCTCGCACCGGTCCATCGTCGGGCTCGAAATGACGGTGCGGGACGTGCTTGCCATCCACTCCACCGATCGACACACGCTGCAGATGTATTTCACGCCCTCCGCCGGCAACGAAGCGTTGGGGGTCGAGTACGAGTACGTGCGGGGCTGATCCAGCGGCCGTGACCTGCGCCCCGCGGAATTTGGGAGCCGAGGCGGAACGCCGCGAGGCCGTCCCGCACGCCGTCGTGAACCGGGCGTCTCTGGGGTCAGCGCTCGAAACGGACCGTAGCGTGCGCTCAGGAACCGGGGCCTCCTCGTCAGCAGGGCTGAGCGGGCACTCGGGACGGACCCAACCGCCGCGAAAGTTGTGCCCCCGGGCTCATCGCACGGGGCAGCGCCTCCCCGGAGCGCTCCGGCTTCGTGACCGCCAAGACTCCTTACGGCACCGCTCGCGATGCGGCCGGTAGCCAGTGGTACAGTGTGGGCACCGAGACCCCCAAGCTTCGCGCTACCTCGCGGGGTGGCGTCCCGCCCGCCATC
>CAXUNV010000509.1:0-3682 GCA_964252355.1 uncultured Chthoniobacterales bacterium
GCGCGGCGGCGGCCGCCGGCGCCGCCGCCGCTTGCTGGCCGGATGCCAACGCCACGGGAAACACCAGGGCGACGACGATCAGGCAAACGACACGGAGGGAGGACCGGCTATTCATAAAGTGAGGCCTGAGCGCCGGGGGGGCGCGCGAACGAGTGGCGGTTATTCATGACGAGGACGCCTGAAACGTCAACAGAAAAACCCGGCGTAGAGGCCGTCCGGCGGGGCGTCACGGCAGCGGCTTTGGACGCGCGTCGCGCGGGACGCCGTCCGGCCGGCCATGTCCGCCGATGAGGCCGTCTTGCCCGACGGGCGGCGGCAGGAAAGGGACCTCTCAGGCGGCGAGCAGACGGTACCAATTGTCGCGCGTGCGCGGCTCGTAACCGGCGCCGCGGATGAGGCGCTCGATCTCTTCGCGATTGATGCGGAAGGAGGTGCCCGCTTTGCTCACCACGTTCTCTTCCATCATCACCGAGCCGAAATCGTTGGCGCCGTACCGGAGCGCGACTTGGCCGATCCGCGGACCTTGCGTGACCCACGAGCTTTGCAGGTTTTCCACGTTGTCGAGGAAGATGCGGGAGAGCGCCTGCATGCGCAGGTATTCGGCCGAACCGACCGGCGTCGCCTTCAGCACCACGTTTTCCGGTTGGAACGTCCAGCAGATGAACGCCGTGAAACCGCCGGTCTCGTCTTGGAGGTCGCGCAAGCGTTGCAGATGTTCAAGCCGGTCAGCCAACGTTTCGACGTGCCCGAACATCATCGTCGCCGAGCTGTGCAACCCCTCCTCGTGGGCGATGCGCATCACCGCCAGCCATTGCGCGGTGTTGCACTTGAGCGGGGCGATGCGGTTGCGCACGCGGTCGACCAAAATCTCGCCGCCGCCGCCCGGGATCGACCCCAAGCCGGCCTCTTTGAAACGCACGATGACCTCCCGCAACGACATCGAGAACACCTGCGCGAAGTGGTTGAACTCCGGCGGGCTGAACGCGTGGATGTTGATGTGCGGGTACTTCTCCCGGATGTGGGCGAGCAGGGCGAGGTAATAATCGATCCCGAGCTTCGGGTGATGGCCGCCCTGCATCAGGATCTGCACGCCGCCGATGGCCGACAGTTCGTCCAGTTTCTGGTCGATCTGTTCGTGCGAGAGGACGTAGTGGTCGTCGTCGCGTTCGGTGCGGTAAAACGCGCAGAATTTACAATAGACGTTGCAAACATTCGTGTAGTTGATGTTGCGATCGACGATGTACGTGACGATTTCGCGCCCTTGGCCGGCGTAAGCCGCGGCTTTGGCGAGGTTACGCCGGTGGTCGGCCAATGCGCCAAGGTCGGCGAGCGGCAACTCGTAAAGCTCCGCCGCGTCGCCGGTGGAAATGCGTTCGCCGGCCAACACCCGATCGATCACGGCAGCCTCGGAAGAGAGCGCGCTCATAAGTTCGGCTAATACTCCTACCCCAGCTCGCCACCGTTCTCAACCGGCGTCGACGCACCTCGCCACTGCGGACGTTTCTGGCCACGCCCCGCGCGTGCTTGGGGGTTGTGCGTGAGGCCAAGAAGTGCTCAAGTGAACACGGTCTCTTCACCGCCGTGGCTGACAATTTCTTTCAACAGAGCCTGCAAACTCCCAAGAACGCGTTCGACACTTCGCTGCGCCCGCCGTTGTTCAGCGAATTTCAGGGCCAAGCCCGGGTGCGCGAGCGCTTGGAACTGATGGTCGAAGCGGCCAAAGGCCGGGGCGACGTGTTGGAGCACGTGCTGCTCATCGGCCCGCCCGGGCTCGGCAAGACGACCTTGGCATTCATCCTGGCCAACGCCATGGGCAGCAACATCCGCAGCACCAGCGGTCCGACCATCGAGAAAGCGGGAGATTTGGCCGGCATTCTGACCACCTTGGAACGGGGCGACATCCTGTTCATCGACGAGATTCACCGGCTGCAAATCTCCATCGAGGAATACTTGTACCCGGCGATCGAGGATTTCCGGCTCGACATCATCATTGACCAGGGCCCGAACGCGCGCAGCGTGCGGTTGAACCTGCCGAAGTTCACGTTGGTGGGCGCGACGACGCGCGCTGGGCTGATCAGTTCGCCGCTCCGCTCGAGGTTTGGGATGACCAACTACCTCAACTATTACGGTTTGGCCGAACTCACCCAGATCGTGGAGAGGAGCGCGGGCCTGATCGGGGTGGAAATCGATGGGCAAGGCGCCCAGGAGATCGCTTCGCGCTCGCGCGGCACCCCGCGCATCGGCAACAACCTGCTGCGTTGGGTCCGCGATTTTGCCCAAGTGCGCGGTCATGGCGCCATTGATCAGGAAACGGCGGACCGCGCCTTGAACATGCTCGACATCGACGACGACGGCCTTGACGAGATGGACAAGCGGATCTTGGAGGCGCTGGTGTTGCGGTTTCAAGGGGGGCCCGTTGGCATCAGTTCATTGGCGGTGGCGGTCGGCGAAGATCCGGGCAGCGTGGAAGAGGTGAACGAACCGTACCTGATCCAGATGGGCTACATCAAACGCACCCCACAAGGCCGCGTCGCGATGCCCAAGAGCTACGGCAAGCTGGGGTTGGAAACGCCGCGGAGCAACCAGGGCGAGCTGCTCTGACGCGCCCCGCGCGGGTTCCCGATTGCCGGTAAGAAACGTGGCAGGTGAAGGCGAGTCTTGCGAGACCCCGCCGGGCCTGAACGCAGGTGGGGCCGCATCACGGGCAACCCGGTGGGGCGAAGACCCAGACGGCAGATAAGGGTGGCTACCAAAAGGGACGGCGGTCGGCTGGATTGAGCCGGTGCAGAGTGACCCTGACGGTGTTCCAGGGTCGCCCAAGCCCGGCTCAGACCAGCCTGCAGACGTCTCCAGCCGACGGTGCCCGGTATGACAGGCTGGGTCTTCGCCCCACCGGGTTGCCCGTGACGGCTACGACGCCTTTTATGCCCTGCGCCCGGCAACCGGGAACCGGGAACCGGCAACCCGCGCGGAGCGCGTCATTCCGCCGTCGCCCGCGCCACGCGCGCCGGGCTGGGGGAGGCACCCCCACGGACGCGGCGCCGTGGTGGCCGCGGCGGGGGCGACGTTTCTTGGGCAGTCGCAGACGCGTCGTACTTGATGGTGTTGGGCCAAACCAACCGCCACGGCTGCTGCTTCAACCGGCCGCTCAACTGGCCAAAGTCCGCCAGGATGCCGTTCACGCGCGGCAGCGCCGTGTTCAGCGTGCCTTGCACGTCGTTCAGCATGAACTTCAACCGCTCGGAGGACGCGTTGAAGTTGGCCAACGTCTTCTGCAGGTTGTTGTCCTTGTTCAACTGCGCCGTGGCGCTTTGGACGTCGTCGAGGGTTTCTTTCACCTTGGTGAGGGCGCTGTCGACGCTGCCGCCGGGCGACGTCATGCCTTTCAAGTTGTTGCCGACGACCTCGAAGTTTTTGACCGTGCCGATCAGCGGCGAATCGTCACGGGTCAACTCCGTCAAGTTAGTGGCCGTGTGTTGCAATTCGGCCAGCGTCGATTCGGTCTGACGCAGCGCCGATTCGGTTTGGTGCAGCACCGGGTCGAGTCGCGCGATCACCTGGGGACCGATCTCCGCGAGGTCCGGCGCGCGGCTGCCGACGAAGCTGTCATTCGGCTGGGCCAAGCCGGAAAGCGGGTTGCCGTTGGTGAAATCGATCACCAGTTCCGCCAGGAGGCCGAACG
>CAXUNV010000510.1:0-882 GCA_964252355.1 uncultured Chthoniobacterales bacterium
GGGCCAGGGGGCGCGCAAGGGTGAGAACGGGCGCGCCGCGGCTGCGGGGTTTGCTGGGGCAGGCGAGGGTGGAAACTGTGGAGGGTGGGTGCATGGGTCGTGGAGTTGGGTTGACGTGCCCGCGCCCAGCGCTGTTCGCTGGTGGCAGGCACAAGGTGAGACTCCCCGAGCCCTGACGCGCACCAAAACCCCGATGGTCCTCATCGGCAGAGCCGATGGCGACTCGCTCGACTTTCGGGTTAGGACGTGGGCTTGGTCGGTGAGGCATGCGGCCCAAGTGCCGTCCGCATGCCGTCCACCAGCCCGACCGCGCCCGGGTGGTGCGCCCGCACCGGGGACATCAGCGCAACCAACTGCACGGCTGGAGGATGGGGGTTGACGTCCAGGCGCACGACGCCTCCCCGCCGCAGTTCCTCTTCGATTGCGAAACGGGAAAGGATGCCCAACGCGCCAGGGTCGGCCAGCACTCCCCGTTTCACCCCTTCGACGCTTCCCGCCGATTGGAGCCGCGCGGTGGGTAAGCCACCATCGACAAAAAAGCGGGCGATGCGCGTGTGAAAATCGCCATCCGAATCGCTTACGTACATCGTAAACCCCTCAAGATCGCTCCTGTTAGTGCCCTTGCTGCCTTGACGCGTGGCCAACGGGTGATTGGGCGATGCAAAGACGACCAGCGGAACGTTCGGAGCGAGGACGTGGTTTTTTTCGACGCGGCCGCGGGCTTTCGCGCCCTGTCGGGCGGCGTCGCCTTCGGGCCATTGCAGGACCACGCCCACGTCGAACGTGCCCTCCTCAACGCCGCGCCGGACGTCGGCGCACTTGGCTACTGAAATCAGGAAGCGCGTGTTGGGCCCACGCGCGCGAGTTGCTGGCGGGCGGCAG
>CAXUNV010000510.1:892-3670 GCA_964252355.1 uncultured Chthoniobacterales bacterium
CAATAGCGCCAGCACCTTGGGAAAGAGATAGGTGCTAACCGATTCGTTCGCCACCACGTTCACCGCGCCATGCGCTTGGACCGCGGCCTCCGCGACCGCGAGGTAAGCCTTTTCGACGCCCGCCAGCAACTCGCGCGCGTTTGGGAGCAGCGCCTGCCCCGCGGGCGTCAGGAAAGCACCGTGGGCACCCCGGCGCCGGTGCAACACCGGCGTGCCCAGCGTTCGTTCCAGCGCGACCAGCGTTTCGGAGACCGTGGACTGTGCCACCTTCAGCGCGCGGGCGGCGGCGGTGACGCTGCCCTCATCCAAGAGTGCGACGAAGGCGCGCAACTGGCGCAGCTCTAGGTCGCGGGACCGTTCGGGAAGGAACGCCCGGGAGCGGCCGTGCCCACGTGACTCCGGGCCATCGCCCATAGCTCCTGAAGCATACCGCAGATGACCTCGATTTCCAAACGCGTTCAATCTCGGGAATCGGGGTTCATGGGTGTCACGGCGTGGCCCGCAAAGTTGCGGGTTGGTCGGCCCCGGTACCCAGGGCAAAATTTATGCCCATGGCTCCGGCCGTGACGACGCGCCCGCCCTCTGCGGAGCAACCCGCGTCCAATCGGGCGACGTACGCACGTATGCTCCAGAATGCGGAGCTTGCGGGAGTCCCTGGACGAGTAAAGAGCGACTCTGACGGAAACCTCGTCGTGAGCCCGCCACCATCCCGCCGCCACAGCTATCGCCAGAGCCGCATCCTGACCCTTTTAACGAAGCTTTTACCTGACGGAACCGCTCTGGCCGAGTACCCCGTTTCCACGCCGGCGGGCGTAAAAGGCGCGGACGTGGTTTGGCTTGCGCCGGGGCGGGAAGTGGTCCCATCGGGCGATGCGTTGGACGAGCGAGCGCCGGAGCTTGGCGTCCAAGTGTTGTCCCCGGCGAGTTCGGGACGATAAATTCAGGCTAAGGTGGCCGCGTATCTCGCGTCCGGCGCTCAGGAAGGTTGGGTTTGCGACCTCGACGGTGCGATGGCTTTCTACGCGGTTGGGCGACGCATCGAGCGTTCCGCGCTTTGCCCCGATTTCCCAGCGCGAATAACGCCGGCCTAAAAGTTTTGACGGGATCATACGCCTTCTCACGTGGTGGCCGGCAGCAGCGCCTACCAGCCGCGAAGGAGTCCTGCTGACCTGTGTCCCGGCCGCGTCGCGCGGCGTGAGCCGACCGGATCGGAACGGCCACGCGACGGCTTTTGTGGCGACGGGTGGAGCGGGTGAAGGGAATCGAACCCTCGTATGCAGCTTGGGAAGCTGCCGTTCTACCATTGAACTACACCCGCGCGGAGCCCTGCGACGCCGAATATGTACGGAGCGCCGCCGTTTGCCAACGGGAAAACGTGAGCGCAGCATCGCCTGCGGACCGAAAAGAGCGTCCACCGTACGCACCTTGCCATGCCGCCAAACGCCACCGAAGACCTCGAAACCCGCCTGCTCCAGTTCATGGGGCGGCCACAGTACCAGCCGCTCGCCAAAACCGATCTCGCGAAAGCCTTGGGCGTTTCGGTGGATGGACGCTCCGAGTTTCGTAAGCTTCTCGGGCGCTTGGAAGACGCTGGGCGCATCGTGCGCATCCGGAAGGAGCGTTACGTTTTACCGGGCGACGCCGACCTTTTTACCGGGACCTTGCAAGTCAACCCGCAGGGCTTCGGCTACGTCCTGAACGAGAGCGGTGACGGGCTTGGGGACGTCTACGTGCCCGCCGACCGGATGGGCACGGCCATGCACCGCGACCGGGTGGTGGTGCGACTGGAGCGGGACACCGCCGGTGAACTCGAAAGTTTCCGGCGGCGCGCCACCCGGTCGGGTCGCGTGGTCCGCATCTTGCAACGGGCGAACGAGACGATCGTCGGCACGCTCCAACAATCGCGTCATTTCTTCTACGTGGTACCCGACGAGCCCGCCCTGGTGCACGACGTCTACGTCCGGCTGGACGGCATGGCCAAGCCGCCGCAGGTCAACGACAAGGTCGTGGTCCGGCTTGATCTTTGGGAACACCGGCACGTCAACCCGGAGGGGCAGATCGTCGAAGTGCTCGGCCCCGCCCAGGCACCCGGCGTCGATATCCTTTCGATCATCAAAAAATACGACCTGCCGACGGCCTTCCCCGCCGACGTCTTGGCCGAAGCGGAGCGCATCGCGCCGGAAGTGCCCGACCAGGAGCGGTCCCGGCGCGAAGACCTGCGCGCGTGGCCGGTCTTCACCATCGACCCAGTGGACGCCCGCGATTTTGACGACGCCATCCACGTGCGGGAACTGGCGGACGGTTGGGAGGTCGGCGTGCACATTGCGGACGTCTCGTTTTTCGTCCGCCCCGGTTCTGCGCTCGACCGGGAGGCAGTACGGCGCGGGAACAGCGTCTACCTTCCGGACCGGGTGTTGCCGATGTTGCCCGAGCGGCTCTCCAACGGGGTCTGCAGCCTGCGTCCGGACGAGGAGCACCTCACCAAGAGCGTTTTCGTCCGGTTCGATCGCAAATGCCGGCTCCAGGACTGGCGCTTTGCCGCCACCCTCATCTCGAGCCGGCGCCGCTTCACGTATGAAGAAGCCTCGCGCGTGTTGCGAGCGCCGCGCTCCGACCCGTTTGGTGCGCAGTTGGCCATGGCTTGGGGAATCGCGGCACAACTCCGCGCCCGGCGTTTCAAGGCAGGTGCCCTCGACTTGGAGATGCCGGAAGTGCGGGTGAGGGTCGACGCTGAGGGTCGGGCAACCGGGCTCGTGCGCGAGTCCCACGACGAGTCCC
>CAXUNV010000511.1:0-3254 GCA_964252355.1 uncultured Chthoniobacterales bacterium
GCCTCTGGTCGGAGGACCTTCGGTTAGGCACGTCTGAACTCCTGTTCACCATGCCCGTGGCACCGTGGCAGGCCATCATCGGCAAATTCCTGGCGAGCTGGCTGTTCCTCATCCTGGCGCTGGCGCTCACCTTCCCGCTCGTCATCACCGTCGCCTACCTCGGGCGCCCCGATTTCGGCCCGATCGTGACCGGCTACGTCGGCAGCGCGCTGATGTCCGGCGCGTTCCTGGCCATCGCTTCGTTCACCTCCGCGCTGACCCGGAACCAAGTCGTCTCGTTCATTTTGTCGCTGGTATTTTGCCTGTTTTTGATCCTGGCCGGGTGGCCGCCCGTCACCGACACCGTCGTCACTTGGGCGCCCGCTTGGGTCGTCGACGCCCTCGCCGCGCTCGGCGTCATGACCCATTTTGAGGCGTTCCAACGCGGGTTGATCGACTCTCGTGACCTCGTCTTCTTCGCCTCGATGGTGATTTTCTTCCTGTTTACCACCGCCGTCGTCCTCCGCGCGCGGCGCGCCTAACGCCATGCCTGCCTTACCCGTTTCGTTCCAGAACAAACTTTTTGAGAAGTGGTTGTACTCGATCGTCGGGGTCGCCCTGCTGCTGGTGGTCCTGCTCGGGGTCAACGCCCTGGCCAACTTGGCCAAAGTCCGTGCGGACTTCACCGCGGGCCGCATCTACACGCTGTCGCCGGGCACCAGGGCGATTTTGAACAAGCTCGACACCCCGGTCGACGTCCGCTTCTATTACAGCCGGGACAACGCCGCGGTGCCCGTGCCGTTGCGCACCTACGCGCAGCAGGTGGAGGACCTGCTCGACGAGTACCAACAGGCCGGCCATGGCAAGATCCGGGTCACCAAGCTTGACCCGAAACCCGACTCGGACGCGGAAGACTCGGCCAACCTCGACGGGATCCAAGGCCAGACGTTCAACCTCGCCGACAAGGTCTACCTCGGGGTCGCCGTCAGCTGCCTCGATGCCAAGTCGGCGCTCCCTTTCCTCAGCCCCGACCGCGAAAGCCTGATCGAGTACGACCTGTCGCGCGCGATCTCGAGCGTGGTGAACCCGAAGAAATCCGTCATCGGGGTGATGAGCGCCTTGCCGGTCACCGGCCGGCAAAGCCCCATGATGATGATGCAACGGCAACCTGCCGCGCGGCCGTACGTGTTCATCAACGAGCTCAAAGAAAATTACGAGGTCCGCGACGTGCCGCTCACGGCCGAAGCGATCGACGACGACGTTTCCGTGCTGCTGGTGGACTACCCGAAGGGCATCACCCCGCAGGGCCAATACGCGATCGACCAATACCTGCTCCGCGGCGGCAAGGTGGTGGCGTTGTTGGACCCCCTTTCCTTCATCGACGCCCAGACCAGCGCCCAAAACCCGATGGGTGGCGGCGGACCGACCTCCGCGTCGCTGGATCTTCTCCTGAAGGGCTGGGGGCTGAAATTCTCCGCCGACCAGATCGTGCTCGACCCGCTGTTCGCCACCCAGGTGCAGCGTGAAGGCGGCGTGATCGCGGATTCAACCATCCTTTCGGTGAACGCCGACGGCATCAACAAAACCGACCCGCTCGGGGCCGCCACCAGCGATCTGCTGCTGCCGTTCGTCGGCGCGTTCACCGGCACACCCGCCGAGGGTCTACGGCAGGAGGTCCTCGTGAAGTCGTCGGCGCAGGCGGGTTTGGTCAGCGCCACGACGGTGCAGATGGGCGGCGACGCTGCGCGGAAAGAGTACAAATCCGGCGGGATCCCTTTGGCCATGGCCCTGCGGCTGACCGGCCGGTTCAAGACGGCGTTCCCCGACGGCCAGCCCGCTCCGGCGAAGGGTGAAGAACCGCCCGGCGCCGCCCCGAGCCCCAGCCCGTCGCCGGCGGCCGCCAAGAAGGAACCTTTGAAAGAGGCCAAAGCCGACGGGGTCGTCATCTTGGTCGGCGACAGCGACTTTGCCTACGACGGCGTCGCCGGGCGCAGCCAACAACTCCTCAACCAGACGGTCTTCGTGCCGTCGAACGGCAACTTGAACTTCATTGAAAGCGCGCTTGAGCAGCTCGGCGGCGACGCCAACCTCATCGGCATCCGGAGCCGGGCCTCGGCCAGCCGGCCCTTTTTGTTGGTGAACAAGATGGAGGCGGCGGCGGAGGGCCGTTACCAGAGCAAGATTGACGAACTGGAAAACAACTTGTCCGACACCCGGCAAAAGTTGGCCGACCTCTCCACCGGCAAAGGCGGTGACAACCGGACGGTGCTTTCCCCCGAGCAACAGGCGGAGATCAAAAAATTCCGGGAGAACGAGGGCAAGATCAACCGGGAACTCAAGCAGGTGCGCAAAGACCTGCGCGGCGAGATCGACTCCCTCCAAGACACCATCAAGTGGGCCGACATCGCCGCGATGCCGGCCCTGGTGACTTTGGCGGGCCTCAGTTTAGCGGTTTGGAAACGCCGGAAGCGAGCCGCGCGATGAGACAAAAGAACCTCAGGCTGTTGGCGTTGGCTGCCCTGGTCGCCGCCGTCGTGATTCTTGTCCTCAACGTCGTCCGCGGTTCGCGTTGGTCGTCCGGGGAAGCGGCGGAGAACCTGAAGGTGTTCCCCAAGCTGGCCGTCAGCGACGTCGCGCGCTTGGCGGTGACCGGGCCTAACGGCGCTGTCAACGTGATAAAAAAAGACGACGCTTGGCGCGTGGCCGAACGGTACGATTACCCCGCCGATTTCGGCAAGGTGCGCGAGTTGCTGAGCACGCTGTGGGAACTCAAAGGCGTGCGCGACCTGGAAGTTGGGCCTTCGCAGTTCGACCGGCTCAAGATCGCTGCGCCCGGTAAAGGCGCGGGGAGCGGCACGCAGGTTCTCCTGAGCGATGCCGCCGGCAAAACCTTGGGCACGTTGATCGTCGGCAAAGCGTTGGCTGCCGGTGCGGAGACGGCCGATTCCCCTGGGGCGGGGGGAGCCGGACGCTTCGTCTACAACCCGGAAAAGGCAGGCCGCGTCTACGTGGTCAACAATTCGTTTTACACGCTCGATCCGCTCGACCCCAAAGACTGGCTCGACAAGACCTTTGTGGCCGGCGGCGAACTCGACCGGGTTGTGCGCGCGGACGCGCCGGGCAACCCCGGTTGGACGGTGGTCCGGACCGGGACTGAGGGTCCTTGGTCTTTTGTGCCGGCCAGCGGCGAAGCCGTGCACCAGGAGACAGCCAACCTTTTGGGGCAGTTCAACCCGACGTTCACCGACGTGGGGGCCGGCGCGGGACCACCCCCG
>CAXUNV010000511.1:3264-3666 GCA_964252355.1 uncultured Chthoniobacterales bacterium
TTGGGACAACCCACCCCGCCCCCCCCGTCGGGGCGGGGGGGGGCCCCCCGCCCCGCGGAAACTGGACTGGACGCACCGGTGCGCGCCGAACTGCACGCCACCGACGGGTTCGGGTATGCCGTGGCGATCGGCAAGACGGCCGGGGAACGGGCGCGGTACCTAACGGTGAAGGTCGACGCCGACCTGCCGTCGGCGCGGCCCGTCGATCCGGCGGAAAAGCCTGAGGACAAAAAGGCCAAGGACGACGAATGGGCCAAGAAGGTGGCCGGGCTCAAGGAACGCCTTGCCCGGGAAAAGAAGTTTGAGGGTTGGGTTTACGTGGTACCGGAGTACGGCGTGGAGACGTTGCTCAAACCGCGCGGCGACGTCATCGCCAAGCCTGCGGCTGCCTCGCCGGCACCT
>CAXUNV010000512.1:0-3657 GCA_964252355.1 uncultured Chthoniobacterales bacterium
CAGGCTCCGTCGGCCGTGAGCGTGGTGTCGCGGCGTTCGTGGGCGCACTGCTGGGCGGCGGCTCTGCCGCGCGCTACTTGCGCGCGGCCCTTGGCGGTTCCACCGGTGACGCCCTCGGGGCGGTGAACGTGCTTGTCGAGCTGTGCGGGTACCTCATCTTCACCGCGTGGAACTTTTCTTGATGCGCCACCCGGAGACGGTCACCCGAGGCGCCCTGGCCGGGTGGACCGAAGTCCCGCTTTCGACCGAGGGCCGACGGGCCTTTCCCGCGATCTTGGCGGAAACCCGCGCTCTCGGCGTGCAAAAGCTCGTCTCCAGCGACCTGAGCCGTTGCCGCGAACTTGCCGAATACCTCGGGGAGCAGCTCGGGCTGGTGCCGCACCTCTCGGCGGCGTGGCGCGAAATCCACCTCGGCCAGTTTGAGGGGCTCTCTTGGGCCGAAGTTGAGGTGCAATACCCAGATGACGCCCAGGCGTGGTTATCGCAATACGCCCAGGTCGGACCGCCGGGCGGCGAGAGTTTGACCGCGTTCGCCGCGCGCCTGCAAAGCGGGCTGAACCTGCTGTGGGACGAAGGCGTGCGCACTTTGGTGATCACGCACGCGGGCGTGATCCGCACCCTCTCTTGCCTGCTGCAAAATGCCACGCTCTCGGCCAATCTTGATCTGGCCGTACCCTACGGCGCGCTGTTCCGGGTGCGGCCTCAAGATGGCCGTCTGCTGCGTTGGGCTCCACTTGGCGCCACGACGGACGCCCCGTGACCGGACGCGACGCGGCCAGCGCCGGTCGCAGAAGGGTCAGGACAAAGCGTCCATGACGGTGTTCTCTACTGCCCCATGCACCTCCGCGCCGACCGGTCCGCGGCCAAACCTTGGCAAGTCTGGGGCGCTTTGCTCGTCGTCTACTTCGTTTGGGGTTCGACCTATCTTGCCATCCGGTTCGCCCTGGAGACGGTGCCGCCGTTCTTGATGGCAGGCACGCGGTTCCTTACCGCCGGTTTCTCCATGATGGCTTGGAGTCGGGTCCGCGGTGGGGTGCTCCCCACGCCGATCCAATGGCGCGACGCCGCGATCGTGGGCGGGAGTTTGCTTTTGCTGGGCAACGGCGGCGTCACGTTTGCCGAGCAATTCATTCCTTCCGGGTCGGCCGCCTTGTTGGTCGCCACCGTGCCCCTGTTCCTCACCCTTTTCGCTTGGTGGTCGGGTCAGACGGGCGCGCCCGGTCCGTTGTTGAGCGGCGGGCTGCTGGGTGGGTTGGCGGGGGTTGCGCTCCTGGCGTTCGACGCCTCGCCCATGCCTGGGGCTTCCCGTCGCGACGCGACCTGGGGCGTGGTAGCCGTCTTGGTGGCATCCGTTTCCTGGGCAGCCGGTTCGCTCTACTCCAAGCGGGCGTTCCGACCCGCCTCGCCCACGATGGCGATCGGTGCGCAGATGACGGCCGGAGGCGTTCTGCTCTGCTTCGTCGGGTTCAGCGCGGGCGAAGGCGCTCACCTGCGGACGCCCTCCGCCGTTTCCCTATTCGCCTGGATTTACCTCGTCACCTTAGGTGCCCTGCTGGCGTTTTCGCTCTACCTCTGGCTGATGCGCACGGCGGACCCGGCGCTGGTTGGAACCTACGCCTTCGTCAATCCGGCGGTGGCGCTCCTGCTCGGAAGCCTTTTGGCGGGTGAAACGCTGGGCGCGCGTGCTTGGGCCGGGGCCGGCCTCATCGTCGCGAGCGTCTGCCTGATCGTCACCCACCCGGCGAGCGCTTCGCGCAGGCCAGATGACCAATGACAAAGGCGGAACGAAGCGGATTTGGCCGGCGGATCCGCCCCAAGGTAGTCCTGGTGGCCGACGAAGGTAGCGCGGACGCCCCCGTCCGTAATGAGGAAGGCGTCCCGCACCTTAGCTCCGGCCGGCTTTCCAAAATCGGCTCTCCCCGTTACCGGCGGGACGCCGGCGCTCCCCTTTTCCCGGCAGGGCCGCCTTGAGATGAAATTAACTTAGGGGCGGGGGTAGCGCGGACGCCCCGTTCGTCACCGGGGAAGGCGGGACCCCCTGTATCCGGTTAACCCGTTGGGGGGCCGGGCGGCGTCTCGCAGGACACCCCTTGCCCTACCGATCTCGGGGCGGTGGCGGCTAACCCGTTAGTACCCCACCCCTGGTCGGGGCGGCCACTTGCGCAGCAACGGACCGTGCGGTCCAAAAAGCGGATCGCACTTCGGTCGCGGGATCGTGCCCACCAAGCGGTGGGTGGTTTCCCATTCCCCAGGCGTGCAAAAGTTCAGGTCCGGCGACCGTCCGTCCGGAAAAGCCCCGGTCGCCAAGAAGTTCGCCGTCGCGTCCAACCGTTTGCGCGCCACCCCGGCCGGGATGATGACCGCGTCCCCACGCACGAGCGTCAGGATCTCGCCGTTTGGCCCGCCGAAATACATGGCCACCGATCCTTGGAGAATGCCGAACACCTCATGGGTGTTCGCGCGGTAATGGTGGAAGCCGTATCCCTGGCCGGTCCAAGCGTTTTCCCAACCATGATAGGCAAAACGGGCAATGCAGGCCTGCGCGGACACCAACGCCGGACCCGCCAGACCTGACCGGTAATGCAAGACGCCCCAGTTTGGGTTGTTCGGCACGATGGTGCCGTCGTCGTGGAACCAGTGCTCGCGCACTTCATCGTCGGGATAAGGCACTCCCTCCGGCTCTGGGGGAGCGATCATGGGCGCGTGGCCACGGCCTGACCCAAACCACGCTTCGGCCCCTTTCCTATCCCCACCGGGTCTGGATCGCCGTCCCACTCCTGCCGGGTTCGGCACGTCCCGCTCTGAATGTTCATAACTTTTGTATTCCCAGAACCAAGGAGATTTAAAGCGACTTTGCTCACTCGAGTTCTTTCCGCTTTTCCCTGAAATCTGCCGCGGGCAATCCCGGAGGACGTCCCCCAGGGCGTCCGGTCGGCAATGAGTGTGCCGCCCACCCACGGATTTCCCCTTTTAATAGACCAAAAACACATTGCAGAGCATGAAAATACTTAGTTTCGCCACGACGTTGCTCGTGCTGGCCTTTGGCGTGTCCGCCCGAGCCGTTCAGTACGTCGGCGCTTCCGCCAAACCTACCGAGTACGAGGTGATTTCTGGCACCACCAGCTTCACCTTCAGCAAACAGGCTTTGAAAGCCGCCGGCCTGTCCGTGACCGGGACGCTTGGTACCGTCCAACCCGTCCGCGGGTTCCAGTACAGCTTCGACATCGTACCGCCCTTCGAGGATACCGGCATTCCGACCTTCAAGTTTTCGGACCTGAACGGGTTCACGCCTGAGGCGAGCGACCTGTTTCACGTCGGCACGATCACTTTCAACCATAAGCTGACGTTTGGGTTATTTGACCTCTCCTACGATCCGAGCGCCAAGCACGGCATCGATAGCGGGTATGTGTTGAAAGACGGCTTCGACGGCCTCACCCTGTTCAACCTGTCAACCCCCAAGGCCGTGTTCGCGCCGGAGGCCAACGCCTTGGCGCTGAAAAACTTTACCCTCTATGCTTCGTCTGACTTGGCGGAGCTGATCGGCAAACCAGGCTTGGCCGGCATGAACTTTGGCTCCGCCGAGACCGACGCCATCATCGCGGTCGTTCCCGTGCCGGAGGTGTCGCCGCTAGCGCTGGTGGGCGTGGTGGCGGTGGT
>CAXUNV010000513.1:0-3656 GCA_964252355.1 uncultured Chthoniobacterales bacterium
GAAAAGCTCGCCACGACCCCGGGGTTTCTACGAAGCCGGGCGTCGCCTTCTTCCAGTGAGTACCCGCCCGACAGCGCGACCACCTTCAACACGTTCGGGTGGCTGACGCAATCGGCGTAGAGGTCGTCTTGTTCGGGCAGCGTGATCTTAAGCATGACCAACTGCTCCGGCGACAGTTGATTGAACCCCTCCAGGAGTGCCGCCTTGAGCAAGGTTTCGGCCTTGGCCTTGTCCGGACAGTGAATGTTCACTTCTGGTTCGATGATCGGCAGCAGCCCCTTCGCAAGAATTTGCGCCGCTACCTCGAACTGCTGATTGGCGACGGCTTTGATGCCGGCGGCGTTGGCTTGGTTGACGACGGAGCGCTCTTTGGTGCCAAAGATGCGTTTCGCGACGGCCTTATCGAGCAGCGCATCCAGCTTCGGCATTGGCTTCATCAACTGAACCCCGTCCTTCTCCTCGGCAAGGCCTTGGTCCACTTTGAGGAAGGGCACCACGCGCTTCGCGTTCCAAAGGTAATCTGCGGTCGGCGTTCCCTGGATGTCCCGGTCCATGGTGCCCTCAAACAAGATCGCGCCAAGCACGCGGTCACCGTTAAAGATGGGGCTGGTGATGATGCGCGCGCGCATCTCATGCACGAGCGCAAACATCTCGTCCTCATTGGACCACGCGCCTTCTTTGATGCCGTAAGCACGCAGCGCCTTGGGCGTGCTGCCACCGCTTTGGTCCAGCGCGGCGATAAAGCCAGGCTGGCTCTTGATTTTACGCTGCTGTTGTTCCTTGATGCTAGGCGTGTTCATGGGGTGTCTCTCTTTTTCGGTTGCGCCCGATCAGTCGGTTGGTGGGATCGTCGTTTCGTGTTTTCTGCTGCGACTCGTCGGTGAAGGGTAAACGAGCAGGGCCAATGTAGCTTCGAGGGATGGCGATCGCCATAGGCAGAGCGAGCGATTTAGCGCCACCCTGGAACGCCCCCGTTTGGCTTTCACGTTGTGTGGAGGTGGAGGAGATTGGACCGCGTCTGGAAAATCGACCTTGGTGAGCGCTGAGCTTGACTTGAAAGGACTCCGCTGCCGTTTTCCGCCCTCCTCCAATCTTCGCACCAAAACCCGGTCTTGGCCGAAGCGCCCCCGACGCGGATTACGCCGGTGCTGACGGCACCCAACGCGCCGAGCCGCTGGCCAAACCCCGAGGGGTCCGCCCGGCTCGGCCCTTGCCAAGTGGCGGGAGCATTCGCGCGCCCCCCGGCTCGAGGGGCGCGCGGTGGGCGAGGGCGTCGTCCAGCGGTGGGGGAAAGCCTTGCTGGCATTGGGCGGCAACAAAGCGGTCGTGGTGACCTCCGGCTCGACCGCCGACATCGTCCAACGGCGAAAAAGTTCCGAGACGTTGAAGCCCGCCTGAGCGGCGAGTGATCGGATCAGCCTAACCGCAGCGAGCGTTAAATTAGGGGCGCGAGACGAGCCGCTCACCAAAGCAGCGTTTGAGTTCCTCCGCCGGGTTGATCGCGGCCGTGATCATCTCCGCGGCGATGCGGACGTCGCAGAGCCGCACCGAGCCGTCCGCCAGCCCGTCGTTCAACATGCCGCGGAAGCGCAAGGTCACGCGCGACACTTCCCGCGCCACCTTGGCCCGTAGTTCCGGGCTGATCGCGGTTAGCGCGGAGGTGCGCAGCAGCGCACCGTGGTCGCGCATCTGGCGCGTGACCAACCAGACCGCGGCCGCGGCGGCTTTCGAGAGGCCATCCGCCCCGCCGGCCAGCGCCAAGTCCTGGGCCCTGCGAACCAAGGCAAAGGTCTGCTCGAAACAAGCCACCACGAGGCCGTCACGGGTTTCGTGGTGATGGTAGAACGATCCTTTCGTCGCGCCGAGTTCCGCGGAGATCCGGTCGACGGAAGCGCCGCGGTAGCCAAGCTGGTTGATGAGGCACGCTGCGACTGAGCCACCGTGAGATCCCTTGTGGCGGGCGTGCTCACCGGGAGAGCCTGGGCTGTCGCGCCGGGTTGAAGTCACGCCGCGGTTGAGAACCGGGGGGCGCAGGCTTTCCATAGCCGCGACCAAGGTAGGCCTGTAGATGGTGTCTGTTCGGGTGCCGTCCTAAGCTTGGCGCTGCCTCCGGCCACCGCGCCCGCCCTACCACTCGCGAGACCTTCGCGCTATGTTTTCTGGATCAACGCATCACCTTATGAAATCAGCTTACGAACTCGCCATGGAGAGGCTGCAGAAGCAGTCACCGTCTGCCCCGCTGACTGATGCGCAAAAAGCGGAAATCGCCGAGATCGATTCCCTTTACCGCGCCAAGATCGCAGAAAGGGAACTGCTGCTGCAGGATCAGATCCGCCGCGAGAGGGCTGCGGGCAAAGAAAGTGAGGTCGAAAGCCTGCTGCAGCAACTGGCGTCCGAAACTCGTCGGCTGCAAGAAGAAGCGGAAGCGAAGAAGCAGAGAGTCAGGGAAGGCCGGGCCTAAACCCCAAGGTGGTGGAGGTATGCGGACCCGAACGCCAGGCCCTCTCATTGCGAACGAGACGCTCTACCAACTGAGCTATACCCCCCTCAAAAGCGACGCAAGTAAACGCGGCCCTGTTCGCGTTGCAAGGCCGTTTTTCCCAGCTTCACCTTCGGCGGGCGCAAAGCCGCGATGCCTCAACTGGCTTCGTGCGCCGCACGCGACAAGCGGTGGGAGAGCGCGAAGAAGCTGGGCACCCAAAGACCCACAAAAATCCCGAAACGTTCGGCGTGGGCTCGGTCGGTACCCCGTTTGGAAAACCAGCTGATGATCGACGCCGCAATCGAAAGGAAACCGGCGGCGAGTGAAATATCCGAAAGGAGCTTCAAGGTGTCCTTGTTGAGGGGAATATTGTTGTCCATAGCGTGTTCCCACCCGTTTCGATCGGCATCACCCTCGCGGATGCCGCAAAAGGGTGGAGGAACTTGGCTGCGACGGCGGGTCGTAAGCGCGCAGGGACCGATCGGCGTGCGAACGGCAGCTGCCCATGGCTAAGACTGCCCTCATCACTGGAGCCAATAAAGGCATCGGCCGCGAAGTCGCGCGCCAACTCCTTGCGAAAGGGTGGGCGGTGGTCGTCGGCGCCCGGCGCAAGGACGCCGGCGAGGCCACGGCCAGGGAGTTGGGATCCGGAGCGCGGCCGCTCTGGTTGAACGTCGCCGACGACGAGAGCATCGCCTCCGCGGCGCAGGCTTTCTCTGCAGAGGGGGAACGTCTCGACGCGTTGGTCAACAACGCCGCGGTTTACTTGGACGAAGGCGTCGACGTCACCACGGTCGAGCGCAGCCGGCTTGAAGAGACTTTTCAGACCAACGTCTTCGGCGCGCTCCGGGTGGCCCAGGCCTTTTTACCGTTCCTGGCGGTGGGCGCGGGGGCGCGGATCGTCAACGTCTCCAGCGGGTACGGCCAATTGTCGGGCCTGAGCGCCGAAGTGCCGTCCTATTGCCTTGCGAAGCTCACGTTAAACGGCCTGACTTTGATGCTGCACGAGGCGTTGCAAGGGCGTGGCATCGCGGTGAACTCCGTCTGCCCCGGGTGGGTGCGCACCGACATGGGGGGGCCTTCCGCGCAGCGCTCGGTGGAAGAAGGGGCTGACACCATCGTCTGGTTGGTGGCCGATGCCGACCCCGCCCTTTCCGGACGATTCTTCCGGGAC
>CAXUNV010000514.1:0-3634 GCA_964252355.1 uncultured Chthoniobacterales bacterium
GTTCACGCGCCGGGCGCAATGCCTCCCGGCGAATCTCCGCGTGCGCGTCGGCAAAGCTGTCAAAGCCGTGTTCGAGCAAAAGCCCGCTGACGATGCCCAGTTCCTGCAGGACCTCGCTTAAGCTGTAGTCCTGCTCCCAACGGGTGTGTCCGTGCCGCTCGGCGTCTCCGGCGGTTTGCTCGGCGGCCGCTGGTTCGCCGCGCAGGCTCGCCATGAGATCATCGAGGAGCGTCGGCAGGTGATCGATTAGACCTGAATCGTCGACGGCGGGGACAGCGCCCGCTTGGCGGTTTCTCCGCAGCGCCTCCTTCCAAACGCCCATGAGCAGCTCGCGACGGGCGCCCAGAAAGCCGGCCAGCTGGCGTGAAACGGCGTCCGGGATGGAAGCGGG
This sequence comes from uncultured Chthoniobacterales bacterium, assembly GCA_964252355.1. Lineage (GTDB taxonomy): Bacteria > Verrucomicrobiota > Verrucomicrobiia > Chthoniobacterales > JAFAMB01 > CAXUNV01. The sequence goes on from CAXUNV010000514.1 coordinate 392, forward strand.
TTCTGCGCGCGGCGTCATCTCGCCGCGAGGTTCGCATTTTCACCCCGTCCGAGCAACCTGCGGGGCGAAGGCTCGAAGAACAGCGCGTCCCCGACTCGGCGGCAGGTTCGCGGCGGCTTCTTCCTAACTTCTTTCGCGACCCCTGAAGGGAGCGCGGGCGTCCCGCCCGTCACGGGCGGCTATCACCCCGCGATGGCACCTCGCCATCCCGGCCGCCCCCGGGCCAGGGCCTTGCTGAACCCAACCGGCGCCATGCCGGTAGCGACCTGGATGGCCCGGCCCCAAGAGCTTGACCAGCGACCACGCCGACGATGGCAACGGTGGGACCGTAAAGGGGGCATCAAGGTTCGTTAGCACAAGAACTTTTTCGCGTCGGGCTAAAGCTGTGCACTTGTTTCCGGGGCTTTGCACGAAGAGACTACGCTTCAATCTCGGTGGCGCGTCGTTCGGCTAAACAGCTCAATCCATGAAGGCACCGTCGACCCCGTCGCTCGAAGAACCAGCGCGACGCGGTTTCGCACCTGAGGTCGACCTTGCGGACGTTTACTCGCCGGGAACGGCCGAGGTCGGTCTGGAACTTCGGCTTTCTACGGGCGTGCGGATCAGTCACTGCCAACACACGCCGTCTGCAACCGCGGCGCCCTGCCTGCGCAACGCGCTTTTGACGCTTAACCTCGCCGGTCCCTACCGGTTGAGCAGCCGAATCGACGGAGTTGCTACGGAGGTAGAGGTGCCGACGGGAGCGATGGTGCTGACGCCGGCGGGCAGTTCCGCTTGGTGGCGCTGGGATCGCGAGGTCGAAACGCTGCACATCCGGTTCGATCCGGTGTTCATCTCGGAGGTTGCCTTTGAGATGGGCCACCCTTACCCGGGCCTGGCGCAGGTCGTGCCTTCGCAGGGATGGATCAACGAAGATGCCCGGTCTTTGGCAGAACGCCTGGGGCGCGAGCTCGGCCGGCGTAGGCCCGGGTTCCGGACCGCGTCTGAGGCGCTCGCCAGGGCGCTGGCCATCGATCTGGTGCGCGCAGGTTGGCACGTCCAGGGCAGCCGCGCCCGCACGGATCGTGGCCGCGCGCGCGTGGTCTTCGAACGGGTGGCGCGCTTCGTGAGCCAACGTGTCGGGGAGCCCCTGCCAGTCGCCTCGCTGGCGCGCGAGGTCGGGCTCAGCCCGTCCCAATTCAACCGGGTCTTCAAAGGCGCGTGCGGGCTCACGCCGCACCAGTACGTCCTCCGGGCTCGGGTGAAGGGCGCCCAACGGCTGCTTCTGGAAGGGCGCGGGTTGGCGGCGATCGCCTCCGACCTGGGGTTTGCGGACCAAAGCCATCTCACCCGCCATTTTAAACGCTTGGTCGGCGTTTCCCCGTCCGCGTTTCGCTCGGGCAGTTGAACCGCCGGCCGGCGAAGCGGTTTTGTTACAAACTTCGGCGGGAACGTTCAAGAAGGGCGCAGCGTGGCGTGTCAGGGTGACGGCAGCCGCAACCGTCGAGCGCCCTGACGCCGGAGGCGCATCGACCAGACCGGAGATCGATCATGGCCACCCGCTTTGAAGATTACCAAGACAAGTACCGCCACCTGCGCCTGGAGCGCACGCCGGAGGGGGCGCTGACCGCCACGTTCCACACGGACGGCGGGCCACACGTCCACAACGGGGCGGCCCACACTGAATTCACACACGCCTTCGCCGAGATCGCCATGGACGACGACAATGAGGTCGTCATCCTGACCGGAGCGGGCGGGCATTGGATGTTGAAGGTGGATTTCTCCGCCGTCGGCGACATCTCGCAGCCGGAGCGCTGGTACGAGATCGCCACCGAAGCTCGGCGACAGGTCTACAATCTCCTCGATATCGCCGTGCCGGTGATCTCCGTCGTCGAAGGGCCGGCTCACGTCCACGGCGAACTTGCCTTCGCGGGTGACATCGTTCTCGCGTCCGACGACGCCTCGTTCCGCGATGCGCAGCACCTGAACGAGGGCTTCATGCCCGCCGACGGCGTTCAGGTCCTCTATGCCGAGGCGATGGGGCGACAGCGATTCCGCGCCTTCGAGCTGCTCCAGCAGACGATCCCGGCCAGCGAGGCGCTGCGCATCGGCATGGTTACGGAGACGATGCCGGCGAAGGATCTAATGCCGCGCGCTCGGGCGATCGCGGCCGACCTCATGAAGTTGCCGTCCCTCACGCGCCGCTACACCCGTCTGATGTTCACCAGACGGTTGAAGGCGCTCGCGAACGACATCCCGTTCGAGATGGGCCTGGAGGGTGACACGGTCAAACAGGGCCTGCGGCTCAAGAGGGCGTCGGCATGAAGCCGGTCACCTTCGACAGCTACCACGACAACTACGATGCGATCCGCCTGGAGCGGTCGGACGGCGTGCTCGAAATGACACTGCATACCGACGGAAAGTCGCTGGTGTTCGACCGCACGATCCACGAAGAACTTGGCTTTGCCTTCGCGGACGTGGCCGCCGACCGCGAAAACCGCGTGGTCATTCTGACCGGCACGGGGGAAAACTTCTGCGCGGAGTTCGACCCGGAAAGTTTCCAGTCTTTCAACGGCCTCGGACCCAACATCACCGCCAATGGATGGGATCAAACCCATTGGCGCGGGATGCACAACGTCCGGGCGCAGCTCGACGTGCCCGTGCCGATGATCGGCGTGCTCAACGGACCGGCGCTCGCGCATTCCGAACTGGCCCTGTTGTGTGACGTGGTGCTGGCCTCGGAAACGGCCACCGTGCAGGACCAACCGCACTTTGGCAACGGCGTCGCACCGGGCGACGGCGTTCATATTTTCTTTCCCCTGCTCATGGGCGCTAACCGCGGCCGCTACTTCCTGCTCACGCAGCAGGTGCTCGGCGCAGGCCAAGCCAAGGAGGCCGGTTTGGTCAACGAGGTGCTGCCTGCCGACCGGCTGCGTTCTCGTGCCCGCGAGCTGGCGCGACAGATGGCGGCGAAACCGACGCTGGCGCTGCGCTACGCCCGCCAGTTGCTGACCCAGCCGCTGAAGCAGGCGTTTGAAGCGGCCCTACCCTACGGTCTAGCGGTGGAAGGTTTGTCGGCCATTGCCCAGTTCCGCGGCGAGGGCTGACGGGCCGCCGCTTCACGGGCAATGTGCGTTGTATCCGGCAGGGTTCTTGCCCGGGGTGGGCGTCACCGGTGATGGTTTGGTAAGGCAAGCGGTGTTCGACGAGGCGCTAGGCGCGAACCAGGGTGGAGCCCGCTGCTGGGGGGGGCGAGTCGTATGC
>CAXUNV010000515.1:0-3627 GCA_964252355.1 uncultured Chthoniobacterales bacterium
TGTTGGCATTGCGTAATCTCCGGTTTCTCCAAGCTTAAGGAGGCGAGTTACGACTTCCTCGCGTTCTTGGCCACGAAGAAGAACGCCTTCTACAACTGCACCCACGGCTTCACCGGGGTGCAGCCGGGGATGAAGTACGAGTTCTTTCCGCCGGTCGGCACCGGCAGCGTGGAGGAATGGGTGGCGCAGGGTTGGGACGGGGACGAAGCCAAGCGGTACCTGGACGCGTACTACCAGAACCTCTCGTTGCCGGTCACGGTGCCGTACCTCCGGATTCCCGGGACGGCCGAATACTGGCACGAATTGGACGTCCGCATTTCCGCGGTTTTGGCGGGTCAGACGCAGCCCAAGGCCGCCTTGGCCGACACCGCCCAAGCTTGGGAGCGGATCACGGAACGGTACGGACGCGACAAGCAGAAGAAACTCTACCTAGAATCGTTCAGCGCTTAGGCAGACGCCGTCCTTTAGGGCAGGGCAGGCATGGCGAGACGTTCATGGAGGCGGTAACCTCAGTCGAGAGCAAGGCGGAAAGAGCGTTCAAGTACGCCTTGCTCGCCCCGGCGGTCATTTGGGTGATCGCGCTCACCTTTTTCCCGATCCTGGCGGCCGTCCATTACAGTTTTGCTAATTACGTGCTCGGGGAAGGGGTGACCGGCTACGTCGGGCTGGACAACTACACGCGGCTGCTGACGGACGAAGGGTTTTGGTACACCATCGGCATCACGGTGCTGTTCGTCGGGGTCACCGTGCCGATCGAGGTCTGCGCCGGATTCATCTTGGCTTGGCTCATCACCATCGGGTTGCCGGGACGGAGTTTTTTCCGGCCGATCCTCACCGCCCCGCTGTTTACCATGGAGGTGGCGATCGGCTACCTCGGCGTGACGCTGTTCACGGACCAGGGCGGCTTGGTCAGCTCCCTGCTCGGGGCGTTGGGGATCCAGATCCCGTGGCTTTCGACCGCCTACGGCGGGTTGGCGGCAGCGATGATCCTGGACGTTTGGATCTGGACGCCGTTCGTCTTCCTGATGTCGTTGGCGGCGCTGGCCGCCATCCCCCACGACCTTTACGACGCGGCCATGCTGGAAGCTTCCAGCCATTGGCAGGTCTTTCGTCACGTCGCCGTCCCGCTGGCTTGGCCGGTCGTGACCATCGCCATCCTCTCCCGCGTCATTGAAGGCCTGAAGTCGTTCGGTCTGCCGTATGCGTTGACCAGCGGCGGCCCGGGCACCAGCACCCAACTCTTCAGCATCATGGCGGACCTGACCACGATCCAATTCACCGACTTCGGGCGAGGCTCGGCGATGGGCATCCTTTACCTCCTCCTGGTCTCGGTGGTGATCAGTTACTTCTTCAAGCAAATGCGCAAACGCATTGAATGAGGGGCACTCCGCCCGCCTATGGAAAACCTGCTTTGGACGAATTCAAAACGGTCATCGAGGCTGTTCGCGATGGCCCTCGCCTGCGTGGCCGTCGTCTGGGTGGCCGTGCCTTTCCTCTGGGCCATCAACAACTCGCTCAAGACGCATGCGGACATCTTCAAGCCCGGCGCGGTGATCCCGTTCCTGCAGTTCACGCCCACGCTCGATTCGTGGCGGGAGGTGCTCGGTGATCGGCAGGCCATCAACTGCCTTTTCAGCAGCGCGTTGGTCAGTACCGGGACCACCCTGCTCGTGCTGCTGATCGGGACACCCGCCGCCTACAGCCTGGCCCGCTTTGAGTTCAAGGTGAGGAGCCGCGACATCACCCTTTGGTTTTTGTCGCAGCGCGTGTTGCCGCCCGTCGTGGTGCTCACCCCTTTCTACATCTTGCTCGCGCAGTTTGGACTGATCGACACCTGGATCGGGCTCATCGTTTTGTACTCCACCTTCAACCTCGCGTTCTGCGTGGTGATCATGCGAGACATCTTTCGCGACGTGAGCAAGGAAGTGGAGGAAGCCGCCCGGATCGAAGGCGCCTCGCCTTGGCAAGTCTTCTGGATGATCGCGCTACCCCTCTCCTTGGACGGCCTGATCGTGACCGCCTTCATCGTCTTCGCCTTCTGCTGGAACGAGGCGTTGTTTGCCTCGGCGGTGACGTCCCAACACGCCGCCACGATGCCGGCGTTCATCTTGGCTTCCCGGAGCACGCGCGGGGTCGACTTCAACCTCGCCGCCGTGAACACCATCCTGGCGATCGCGCCGCCGGTGATCATGTCGCTGTTCGTGCAGCGTTACTTGGCGCGAGGCCTTTCCTTCGGCGCGGTCAAGGGCTGAAACCCGTCCCGCTCGCTTGCACACCCCAACGCCGGTTCCCCACCCGTGGCCATCGTCGAGCTAAACAACGTGATGAAGCGGTACGGCGAGGTCGTTGCCGTCCAGGATTTCAACCTTACCACCACGGAGGGCGAATTTGTGGTCCTCGTCGGGCCATCCGGCTGCGGCAAGACGACGACGATGCGGATGATCGCCGGCCTGGAGACGGTCACGGGCGGCGAAATCCGGATCGGCGGACGCAACGTGGTCGGCATGATCCCGCGCGAACGCGACGTGGCGATGGTGTTCCAGAACTACGCCCTGTTTCCGCACATGAGCGTATTCCAAAACCTCTCCTTCGGTCTCCGGCTGCGGAAAAGCCCGAAGGCACAGGTCGCCGAACGGGTGCAGACCGCGGCGAAAGTGTTGGGCATCGAGCATTTGCTCAACCGCAAACCGAAGGAACTCTCCGGGGGCGAACGGCAACGGGTTGCCCTCGGCCGCGCCATCGTGCGGGAGCCGAAGGTTTTCCTGATGGACGAGCCGCTCTCGAACATCGACGCCAAGTTGCGCGTGGAGATGCGGGGGGAGATTTTCAAGCTGCAACGACGCCTTGGGGTGACCACTTTTTACGTCACCCACGACCAAGTTGAGGCGTTGAGCATGGGCGACCGGATCGTGGTGATGTCCAAAGGCCTGATTCAACAGGTCGGGTCGCCGAAGGAACTCTACAACGCCCCGATCAACCGCTACGTCGCAGGCTTTAACGGCAGCCCGTCGATGAACTTCCTGCGGGGTCAGGTGGGGGCCGACGGGGCCGTCTCCGCCGGAGAGAGCTTTCGCGTGGTACCGTCCCCGGGGCGGCGGGCAGCGGCGTTGCGCCAGGGCCTCAAAGAGGTTTGGGTGGGCATCCGGCCCGAACACCTCGTCATCGAAAGGCACCGGGAGGGCGCCACGGAGAACGTGATTAGGGGCGCCGTGGACGTGGTCGAGCCGCAAGGGGCGACCACCATCCTCCAGGTAAACCTCGGCGCCGGCCAAAAGATCATCGCCCAGGTCAACGAGCAATGGGGACGCGTCGCGGGTGAAAACCTGACCCTCACGGTCGCGAGCGAGCTTGTGCACCTGTTTGACCCGACGGCGGACGGGCGCGTGCGACCGGGGTAGGCCGGAAGCGGCGGTTGCCGGTTGCCGGTGGTCGGGCAAGGCAAATCGCGCAGGCGGGACCGCCAGGGGAGCGCCGGCGTCCCGCCGGTACGGGGCGAGCCGCCGCCGAAGCCGCAGGCTTGGTAGGGCAAGGCGAGTCCAACGAGGCGCCGCCGGGCCGGGCCGGAACGGTGGGTGCAGCAACCCCTTGGGGCCGTCCGCGCCCGCGCCAGACGGGGGCGTCTACCCC
>CAXUNV010000516.1:0-3623 GCA_964252355.1 uncultured Chthoniobacterales bacterium
GGGCCGCGAACAGCCCCGCGGCGGCCAGGGCCAGACCGTGGCCGGGGCTGCCGGCGGGCCGGGCGAGGAAGGCAACCCCGACGCTGCCGAGCAGGGTTAGTGCATACCAGAAGGGCATCACGGCGCTAAGGGCGGCGGCCAGGGGCTGGACGGCGCGCACGTGGGCGGCCTCTTCCAGGCGCCAGAGGCGCGGGTGGACGAACACGGCGATGGCCAACTCGTTGCCGACCATCGTGCCGGCGGTGATGATGGCCGCAAGCTCAACGAGGTGAGATACGCTGTAAGTCACGGGCGAGTATAGCAAGGCACTCGGAAGCGCCCGGCAGGAAGTGGATAAACCAGCGTCGCCGAGAAGCCGAGCAGAATTCGTGTGGTTTACCCTACAGGATCAGGGGTGGGACGAAGCTACCCGCCAGCTTCAACGCCCGCGGCCGGCTCCTGGAGTTATGGCTTTCCCCAACGACGCGGCCCTGGTGCGCGGGGGCGCGGCCCATCCCCGGGAGACGCTGCCCACGGCCGCAATGCTCGGGCACGCCAGCGAGCGCGCGCGCCACGTCGTCGAACGCCGCCTGCCGGTGTTCTTCGACCAGCAACTCCCCGCCGTCGTGGCACAGGTGAGCGAGCGCGTAGCGGGGTGTGAGTAGTGGCCGGACGCAAAACCTTGGTAAGGGCATCTACGTGGCCTCTTCGGCTTGGGCCAGCGCTGGGTCGCGCAAGGCGCGCAGCTCGCCGCGGGCGACCGGCTCGGGCAGGGTAAAGGCGTGGGCACCCCAGCACGCTGACGTGCTCGCAGCCGAGCGGGGACGGGCGCGCGAGGTCCTCCCCGCGCATGGGGAAGTCCATCGCGGCCTGGCAAAAACTCACCTCCGGCACCTCGCCACCGCCGCCACGCGCCGCTCGCGCCTTACAACCCTCCGGAGTTAGTTCGCCAACGGCGTCCCCTGTTCACCGAGGCCCAATAACGGCTTGACGATATATACGTTCGACCGCATTCCCAGCAAATGGGCCGCCGTTCGTTTCGAGACGTCATCATCACCTCCGGGGTGCGGACGGTGCATGAGCGCGGGTTCGCCCACGCGGGGTTGCGGGAGATCACCGCGGCGGCCGGCGTTGCCCAGGGTTCCTTCTCGAACCACTTCGCCTCCAAAGAGGAGTTCGGGGTGGCGGTTCTCGACCGCTACTTCGAGCAGATCCGGGCGGTGATCACCCGGACGCTCGGAGATGCCGGCCGCCCGCCGCTCGGGCGTCTGCGGGCCTACTTCGACGCGATCACCGAGCTTTTCGCCGCGGCCGGGTGGCGCTACGGCTGTCTGGCGGGGAACCTGGGCCTGGAGGCCGCCGAGCACAGCGAGGCCATCCGCCGGCGCCTCGGCGAGATTTTCGCCGAGTGGACCCCGCCCTTCGCCGAAGTGATCCGGCAAGCCCAGGGGGCGGGCGAAGTCCGCGCCGACCTCGACGCCGAAAAGGCGGGCGCCGCGCTGCTGGAAGCCTGGCACGGGGCGATGCTCCGCATGAAGATCGAGTGCAGCCCGGCGCCCCTCGACCGCTTCAAGCGCCTGATCCTTCCGGCCCTGCTCGCGGGACCCGCGCACCCAGAACCCAAGGCCCTTTGTTCACCAGGCACCGCGAACCGGTCGCCTGCCGGCGCGCGTCGCCGGCCCGCGGAGTAGCGACACCACCAACCCAACCGAAAGGCAACCGACCCATGACTTCCTTCACCCCCGCCGCCCTCAACCGCTTCCTCTCCGAGGACGACGGCGAGCCCGTCGTCATGCTCAACCTGCTGCGTTTCCGACCCGATGGCGGCCGGCAGCGCTACCTCGAATACCTGAGCCTGGCGGGTCCCCTGGTCGCGCGCCACGGCGCGGAAATCCTCTACGCGGGCGACGGCGCAACCGCCCTGGCGGCGGAGCCGGGCCAAGCCTGGGATGCCGTCGCCCTGGTCCGCTACCCGAGCCGGCGCGCCTTCGCGGACATGATCGCCGATCCAGACTACACGTTGGCCGATCCCGTCCGCCTGTTGGCGTTGGCGGAGGCGGTCCTACAGCCCGTCCGCACCCTCCCCACGCCTCGCACTTGGTTCATCACCGGCGTCAGCCGCGGTCGCGGCCGCCAGATGGCCGAACAACTCCTCGCCCGCGGCGAGCGGGTCGCTGGCACCGCCCGCCGGCCGGCCGCCCTCGACGACCTGAAGGCCCAACACGGCGACCGGCTCTGGCTGGCTTCCCTGGACGTGACCGACACGGCCGCCGTCCGCCGCGTCGTCGGCGCGGCCTTCGCCCCCCGGGGCCCCCGGGGCGGGGTGGGCCACAAACCGGGGGACGGGGAGTTAGGCGGGGCGGAGGAACTTACCGACGAGCAGATCGTTCACCAGGTCAACACCAACCTCATCGGCTCCATGCAGGTCATCCGCGCCGCCCTGCCCCTGCTGCGCGCCCAGGGCGGCGGGCGCATCATCCAGGTCTCCTCCGAGGGCGGGCAGACCACCTACCCTAACTTCAGCCTCTACCACGCCACCAAGTGGGGCATCGAAGGCTTCGTGGAGGCCGTCGCCCAGGAGGTCGCTCCCTTTGGCATCGAGTTTACCCTCGCCGAACCGGGGAGTTCGCCGGCGGCCTGGTCAGCCCGCCGGCGATGGCCGCCTACGCGCACACCCCGGCCGGCGAGATGCGCCGGGCCGTCGCGGCCGGCACGTTTGCGGTCAAGGGCGATCCGGTCAGAACGGTCCAGGCGATGATCGCCTCCGTGGACCACCACCCCGCACCCCGGCGACTCACCCTGGGCAGCGTCGCTTACGAGAACGTCCGGGCAGCCTTATCCGGGCGGCTCGCGGCGCTGGGGGCGCAGCGGGATGTCGCCCTCTCGGCGGACTTCGACGCGCCGACTGTGGGGTAGAGGGCAAAAGACCGTTCGTAGCTCCTGCCGGCAAAGCGGGGTTTGCCGATACGCCGCCGTTGGTCATGCCTGCGGCAACGTGGCCGCCAGCAAAGGTTCCACCCGGAAAACCCCGTCGCTTTGTGGCACCACGCGGGAAGCCTTCCGCCGGGGTTTTCCGCCCGGCGCGACCCGGGGTGGCAGAAAGGGGCGGAAGGTCGCGTGGGTTCCCTTACCAAGGTTTTCCGTCCGGTTGCTACTCACACCCCGTAGCCGCGAAGGTGCGAGCCGACGTGCCGCGCGTCATCATCACAGCCGACCAGACGACCCTCGCCGGGCTGCCGCTGACGCCACCGGACCACGCCAAGCCGTCCGGTCAACCCGACATGGGGCAAACGCCCACGGACCCCCGAGATCCCCAGGCTGGAGACCCGGCATGAGTAGCCGCCTGGAGCCCGTCGTCCGACGCCGCGGGCGGTCATCGTATTCCGATGATTCAAGCGCGGGTTGTAAGCAGTGAACGTCGTCCTGGCTTCGAGGCATTCTCGCACGCTGATCCGTGCCAAATGGCAGGACTACCTGCCATGGGATTTCGCCCTACCAAGGTCTTACGCCTCCTTGCTACTCATGCCGCTCAAACCAGCTGGCGGCGCCGTCGCTCCCGGGAAGGCCGACGCCGCCTCGGCTTGTCACCAGGGCGCCGGCCCGTTTTGGTCGGAGAGGCCGCCGGTCGGCCCGTCGGCGGCCAA
>CAXUNV010000517.1:0-240 GCA_964252355.1 uncultured Chthoniobacterales bacterium
CCCCTAACTTCACGACCGTTGGCATCGTAGAAGTGCAGGCAGATGTCTCCCACCGCGCCGTTATGCTGCAGCGCCTCCAATTCTCCCCGGGAGAAAGTGTTTCCACTGCTGGCCACCAAGGCGGAGGGTTCCAGCGCGCCGACGCCGACCAGCGCCAAGGTGACCTTTTCGAAAAACGCCACCGTTTCGACCACGTGAGGATCCCGCAGCAACACTTTGGCCGCGTTGGCGGAACCGACC
>CAXUNV010000517.1:251-3617 GCA_964252355.1 uncultured Chthoniobacterales bacterium
TGTCGCCGTGCACCAAACGCGCGAGCCGGAAAGTCAGGCGGTTGGCGTGCTGCTCGGCCGATGGGTTCCCCACCCCGCCCAGCATCTGCACGACCAAGCAATTTTCGGCCCGGCGGACCAAATTCATTTGGTCGACCATCGAGAGAAGCGACGCGCTCCACGAGGAGATCCCGATCACCTCGCCCGGTTTGAGCGTCGATTCGAGGAATTGGGCGGCGGCCGAGCCGATCGCATTGAGCACGGCTTCGTCCGCATCGCGCGCGGCATCGCCGACGATGGCCTGGTTCAACCCGAATTTCTCTTCGAGCAGACCTTCCAAATCGGTGAAGGCGCCCGGTGGTGTCACCACCGTGGTCCGCACGATCCCGTGTTCCTCCGCCTTTTTCAGCAGGCGCGACACGGCGACCTGCGTGAGACCGAGCCGCTGGGCCACCTCGGTTTGGGTAAGCTTATCCTCATGGTAGAACCGGGCGGCCCGGGTCATGAGCCGGAGGTCTCGAATGTGGTTGATCATGACCATGCCATCCCTTCGTGCCCTGCCGCTCAGCGCCAACGGCGTCCAGTCACGGGCGCGAAGTGCGCACCCCGTCGCCGGGTAATCCCGCACCGCACCCTTTGCGTTCCCTTCGTGGCCTTCATGCGATTGAACCGTACGCCTTGGCGGCGGAGACCGCACCTTGCCAACGGCGCACGCGTACTTCTCGCTCGCCCGCCTCGAGCGTTGGGTGAAAAGCGTCGTGCGAAGCCGCCGTTTTGGCAACCTCCTCCGTGGACCCCCAAAACCCGCACCCGAGCCCGGCGGCAAACGCCGCCCCAAGCCCCGAGAGCTCCGCGGTTCGGCTGCGCAGGACCGGCCGGTGGAGGAGGTCGGCTTGAAACTGCATCAACCAATCGTTTTTGCTCGCGCCGCCGTCGGCAAGCAGGCTTTCGAGTGGCGTGCCTACCGCACGTTCCATGGCGTCGAAGACGTCTTTGACTTGGAACGCGATGGCTTCCAGGGCCGCCCGCACCAAGTGTTCCTTGCGTGTGGCGAACGAGAGCCCCACGACCGTCCCGCGTGCCTTTTCGTCCCAATGGGGCGCGCCCAAGCCGGCCAACGCCGGCACGAAGTAGACGCCGCCGTTCCCGTCCAGTTCGGTCGCAAGTTTCACCGCCGGCTCGAACTCTTTGGCGTCGGTGAGCCCAAGGGCCCAAGCGAGCCCGGAGCCGGTCACGGTGATGTTGCCTTCGTAGGCGTACTGGATCCGGTCGAACCTCCAAGCGATCGTGCTCGAAATGCCTTTTTCGCCGCTCTGCGGCCCCTCGCAAAGCGTCATCAGCGACGAACCGGTGCCGTACGTGGCCTTGACCATGCCCCCCTTCAGCACGCCGTGGCCCAGCAACGCGGCGTGCGAGTCGCCCAGCACGCCGCAGATTGGGATCCGTTGGCCGGCGGCCAGGACGGCGTCGCCCAGCGTCGCGTTGGAGGCGACCACCTCCGGGAGGGCGGAGCCTGGCACCCCAAAATGCGCGAGCAACACCTGATCCCACGCGCCTTTGGCAAGGTTGAAGAGTTGGGTGCGGGACGCGTTGCTGAAGTCGGTCACGAAACGTTTGCCGCCGGTGAGTTTCCACACCAGCCAAGCGTCCACGGTACCCAAGCAAAGGTCACCCGCTTCGGCGAGCTTGCGGACGTCGGAACGGTTTTCGAGCAACCACCGCGCCTTGGTGGAGGGAAACAGCGGGTCGATCTGCAGGCCGGTCTTGGCCCGGACGGTTTCCTCCGCACCTTCCCGGCGGAGCGCTTGGCAAATCTCGGCGCTGCGCCGGCACTGCCAGACGATGCAAGGGCTGACGGGCAGGCCGGTTCGGCGGTTCCAAGCGACGAGGGTTTCGCGTTGGTTGGAGATCCCGAGCGCGACGACCTCGTGGCCGCCGCCCTGGGTCAAGCAGCCTTCCAAGGCTTGCCGCGCCGACTCCCAAACGGCGTCGGCGGATTGCTCAACCCAGCCGCTTTTGGGAAAGTCGATGGCCAAGGGAACGGAGCTGCGCGCCAGGATGTTGGCCTGGCGATCGACCAAGATGGCCTTGACGTTGGTGGTCCCGGCGTCCAGCGCGAGGATGGCTTTCATGCGTTTCGGCTTTTCGTGAGGGCTGGCCCGCGGTAAAGGGGGAACGGACGCCCGGCTTGGGGTGAGCGCTGCGGGGGCGACCCGGACCGGCCGGTGGCCCCCGCCGCCTGCGGTATAAAAATGCAGAGCGCGTTAAATTTCCGTGTGGCGATTCAACCGCAAACCGCGCCGACCCGTCAAGGGAAAAATCGCCGGTCGCCGCCTCTCGCCCGGCGGCAAGGGAGTTCCCCCCTTCAGCTCCGGGCGAGGGCTTCGGCGGTGAACTGGTCGGTGATCAAGACGTTGACCCAACGCCCCCGGACCGCCCCCAGCACGGCTTGATGCAGCTGCGGGCCGCCGGCGACGCCCACCACCCGGGGAATGCGTTTCAGACGTGCGGGCTCGGGCCCGAACACGCGAGGTCCGGGTGAGTCCGGAAGTTCGTTTCCGCAGAGGTCATAAAAGCGGAGGCAGACGCTGCCCACCGCACCTCGGGCTTCGCACGCACGGAATCCTGCGACCGAAACCGCTTCCTTGCCGCCAGCGCACGCCAGTGGCCCGGCCGAGCCAATCCCGACGAGCGCGACGGTGACCTGGTCAAACCACGCCAGCGTTTGCTGGAGCTGCGGGTCCCGCGCGAGCACGTCGGCGGCGTCTTTGGACCCGACCACGCGGGGCACAGGCAGGAGGTGAAGCTCGCCCTGGACCAGCGCCGCCAACCGCTCCACCAAGTGCTGGGCGTGGTTTCCGACCGGGGCGTCGCCGAACCCGCCCACCATCTGCACCACCTGACACCCGGCGACCTTCCAAACCGGGTGCATCTGCTCGACGGTTGAAAGCAGAAACGCATCCTCCGCAGCCACGCCGATGACTTCCCGTGGTTTGAGGGTGGTTTCGAGGAAGTGCGCGGCGGCGGTGCCCAGCGCGCTTCGCACCGGTTCGTCGGCATCCCAACGGGCGTTGGCGACGATGACTTGGGCTAGCCCGAACCGACGCTCCAACAACTCTTCAAGGTCGACGAAGGTGCCTTCCGGGGGGTTGACGGTGACCCGCACGATCCCATGCTCTTCGGCTTTCTGCAGGAGGCGGCAGACGTTGCCTTGGGAGAAGCGGAGTTGGGCGGCGATCTGGCTCTGGGTCAGGTGCTCCTCGTGGTAGAGCCGGGCGACCCGGGCGATCAGGCGACCCTGAGAGCGCTGGCGCCCGGCGTTGGGTTCGGGGGGTGTCCTCCCGGCGGGAACGGCGGCACCGCCGCGGGGCGGGAGGGGGCACCCGG
>CAXUNV010000518.1:0-3617 GCA_964252355.1 uncultured Chthoniobacterales bacterium
CCGCGGCGATGGCGCGTTCGCGCAGGTCCTTGGAGCAGGGGTTCACGCCGGCAACGTACCGCGCCGCCGATCCACCGCCCTGAAATTCGCTGTAAGCTCGCACTCTCGCCCAAAGCAACGGCTGTAGATGCTCTCGACTAGCCCAGGTCCTTTCAGCCGGTGAGCCTCGATGGCAGCACCGATGACAAGGCGACTCCAAGCGTTCGCGCGCTGCACGAGGGTTGCGTCCACTCGATGATTTCAAGTGGCGCTTCACCAAAAATGCAAACGTAAATAAAGAAGGTAACGTTTTAAGGATTTCACCTTCCGTTTGGCTCCCCTTCGTTGCCTTCGTTACCTTCTGTTCAAAAAGTCTTCACAGGCCTTTGGCCAAGAATCCGCCGTCCACGACCAAGTCGTGCCCCGTCACGTAGGAAGCGGCCGGGAGGCAGAGGAAGGCCACCGCGTTCGCCACCTCGCGGGGTTGCGCCACTCGCCCGAGCGGCGTGCGACTGACGATGTCGGCCCGCCGCCGTTCATCGGCGAGCACGGGCGCGGCGAGCGGGGTGTCGGTGTACCAAGGCGAAACGGCGTTTACCCGCACGCCCTGCGGCGCGTATTCGCACGCCAACACCCGCGCCGTCTGGCTAAGCGCCGCTTTCGTGGCCGCATAAGGGGCTCCGCTGTTCACCACGCGGGTTCCAGCCACGGAAGAAATGAGGACCAAGGCGCCGCCGCCGGCCCGCTCTAAGTAAGGTGCTGCTTGCCGGGCCCAGGCGAAAGCGCTCAACCAGTTCGTGCGCACGAGGTGTTCGACCTCCGCAGACGAGTAGTCCGCCGCCGCCCGACGAATGTTGGTGCCGACGTTGATCACCACGACGTGCAAGGGCCCTTGCGCGTCGATGCCCGACAGCACTTGGTCGACCGTGCCAGCCTCGTTGGCATCGCCTACCCACGGGACCGTGCGTAAACCAGCCGCTTGCCATCCTTGGTGGGCGGCGTGGAGGTCGCCTTCACCCCGGGCCAGGGCGTGCACGGTGGCGCCGAGGCCCGCCAAAACTTCGACGACGCTTTTACCGATGCCCTTGCTTGCGCCCGTGACGAGCGCCACTCTGCCGTCCAGACGCCAGTCGCCGGGATTGAAGCCGTGCATCTCTTCCAAGCCGCGCGGGGCGTCCGCACGGGCGCTTGGGTCGGTGGACATGGCGGGAGGATATCGCTGGCGGCGAGCCGCAAAAGTCGGGGGAGCGCGGGCGTCCCGCCCGTTTGAGGCAGGCGAGGACGCTGCCGCCATCCCGCAACCGCCCGGGCGCTTTGGGGGGGCGGGGGGCCCGCCCGCGCGCCGGGGGGGCGCGGGGGGGCGCCGTGGGGGGGCGCCGGCGGACGTCAAGGGGTCACCGGGGAGGGCTCTCCTCTTGCCTTCTACTTCGCCGGTGCCAACGGGACCTCGTTCCCTTCGAAGTCGATCACGCCGACGTCGATCCCCTGGCCGCCCCCGAACTGCCTGGCATGCACGGCGATGACGTTGTTTCCGGGCTGCAGCAACCCCTTCGGAATCGGCAGCGACAGGTAATCGATGTCGTAACCGACGGCCGCCGCGGCGAATTTCCCGTTGACGTACACCACGGCGTTGTCGTCGTTGTAGATCAACAGCTGCGGGTTCTGCAACCCCGAGCCGAGGTTGTTGAAGGTGCGGCGCAGCCAGATGTCCGAGCTGAGCCAAGGCGTGTTGATGAAGATGCCGGGCGTCGCTTGCGAACCGAACCCGCTCCGTCCCGTCAGCCAACCCGCATCCGGGTAAGTCGGGCTAGCGAAATTCGGGCCCGGGTCTTGCAGCGTGTACTTCCACAACAGCCCGCCTTCCCGTCCGGACGCGGCGATGACGCGGTAATCCTGGATCGGGTTGAGCGCCGCGTGCAGCGGCTTGAGCTGGGCCGGCGTGAGCTTCTGGATGGCCCGATCGTAGGTCAGCAGGCCGTTGACCTCGCCTTCCACGTCCGTGGTTTGGGTGTAGATCGCGGCCGACACGCCGTCGGCGGCCAACGCTTTGAGCCCGTGGATCCGCTCAGCGTAGAAGTTGTAAAGGTCTGCCGCGTTGTTGCGCGTGGGGTCGTTAAAGAGAATGTAGGCGAAATACGGCCCGTCCGGGTACGGGTTCCACTCGTGCCCGGGAAAGAGCAGGCCGCCCCCACCGAATTCACCCTGGACCGAAACGCGGTCCGGTTGGGCGGGCACGGTAACCGGCCCCGGGTAGTTGTGATAATCAAGGACGTTGCCGGTCCCGAAGTCGTTCCACCCGCTCGCGCTGTCGATCAAGCGGCTAGGATCGAGGCCATGGACGTAATCCGTCAGAAGGGCGGTGTCCGACTGGCCCCAGCCCTCGTTCCAGATGTCCCACATCATGATGCTCGGGTGATTGATGTGCTGCGTCACCATCGCGCCGAGTTCGGTCCGGATCTGGGCGGCGTCGGGGCCGGTGGGATTGCGGTGGACTTCTGGTTGACCGACCGCGCGGGTGAAATCAAACGGCGACGGGAAGTCCTGCCAGACCAAAAGCCCGAGGCGGTCGGCCCAGTAGTACCAGCGCTCGGGCTCGACCTTGACGTGTTTGCGGACGACGTTGAAACCAACCGCCTTTTCGTAGTCCAGGTCCGAGCGCAGCGCCGCGTCGGTCGGGGCGGTGTAAATGCCGTCGGGCCAGAAGCCCTGGTCGAGCGGGCCGACGAGGAACGTCGGCTTGCCGTTCACGAAGAAGCGGTTGTAGCCGAGCGCGTCCTTGCGCACTTCAACCTTCCGCAACCCGAAGTAGCTTTGGACGATGTCTGCACCGGCGAAGACGTAGGTCGTGTAAAGGAACGGGTCGTCCGGCGACCAGAGGTGCGGCTGGCTGAGGCCAATGGAAAACGCTTGGCCCGATTGACCGGAACCGTACGCGACCGGGTTGCCGTCGCGCAACACCACCACCGTCACCGGGGTCGGCCGGTTCGTGTTGATGGTGACTCGGACGGCGCTCCGGTCGACGTCCGGGATGAACCGGGTCGAGGTCACGTGGTTAGAGGGTACCGTCTCCAACCAGACCGTCTGCCAGATGCCGCTGCTGCTGGTGTAAAAGATGCCGCCGGGCGTCGCGCTCTGCTTGCCGCGCGGTTGGTAGGCGGTGGGGTATTGGCCCGTCGAGTCGAACACGCGCACCGTCAGCGTCTGGGACGCGCCCGGTTTCAACGCGTCAGTGATGTCGTAGCCGAAGGGGTCATAGCCGCCGCGGTGCTCACCTAGGCGGGTGCCGTTGACGTAGACCTGCGTGTCCCAATCGACCGCCCCAAAACGAAGGATCACCCGGTCGCCTGCGCCACGGGCAGGTGCGGTGAAGGTGCGCCGGTACCAGAGCGCCTGGGTCGCGTCGAGGGTTTTGCCGACGCCGCTCAAGGACGATTCCAACGGGAACGGGACCAAGATCTGGCCCTGGTAAGTAGGCGGCGCCGGCGCGCCGGCGTCGACGATGGCGTAATCCCACAGCCCGTTCAGGTTGGTCCAGGCGTTGCGGACGAGTTGGGGCCGCGGGTATTCGGGCAAGACGTTCTCGGGGGTGACGTCTTTGGCCCAACGGGTTTTGATGCGGTCACCGACAGGTTGCCAAG
>CAXUNV010000519.1:0-3616 GCA_964252355.1 uncultured Chthoniobacterales bacterium
GCTCATGGGAGGGTTGGCGTGGGGGGGCAAACGCCCGTCGGGTCGGCCTCCACGCGGCCGGCGTCGCGGAAACGTCCCACCGTCGGGTCGGCAGAGGCGCGGAAATCGGCGGGTGTGCCGGTGAAGACCACGCGGCCCTGGGCTTCGCGATCCCGTTCGCCCCCCAAAAGCAGCGCGCGGTCGGCGATGCGGCCGAAGCTTGCCAAGTCGTGCGTCACCACCACCGCGGCCGCGCCGATCCGGCGGGTCAGCTTGACGAACAAGGCGTCGATTTCGCCCGTGCTGACGGGGTCCAACCCGGAGGTGGGTTCGTCCGCAAAGACCAGCGCGGGGTCGAGCGCAAGGGCGCGGGCCAGCGCCACCCGTTTGCGCATCCCGCCGCTGAGGCGGGAAGGTGCTTCGTCGGCGCAACGTTCCAAGCCGACCATCTGCAGCTTCAGCCGGCCGGTCTCCGCCACCACTTCCCGGCGCAGTTCGCGGTAATGTTCCCGGAGCGGCAAACAGACGTTCTCCAACACCGACAAGGACTCGAGCAGCGCACCGCCTTGGAACAAAACGCCGCAACGGGCGTGCGCCTCGCGCCTCTCGCGCGGCGTGAACCGGTAGATGTCCTGCCCGTTGAGCAGCACCCGGCCCGTGGTCGGAGGCAGCAGCCCAATCAGCACCGAAAGCAGCGTGCTCTTGCCGCAGCCGCTGCCGCCGAGGATCACGAAAGTCTCCTCCGGATAGACGTGGAAGCTCACCTGCTTCAACACGGTTCGACCGTTCGGAAAGGTGAGCCCGACGTCGCAGGCCTCCAAAAGTGGCGGCCTCCGTTCCGTCAGGACTGGCTCGTGGGGGAGAGCCGCGGTGGCGGCCGGCGCGGGTGCGGAACGCATGCTTTTGCCCTTCGTCCTAAGCAAGTTCGAAGGCGGTGACCGCCGCATCGGCCAACGTGACCAGCGCCACGGAGGTCACCACCGCCCCGGTGGTCGCGGCGCTGATCTCCCGGGAGCCGTGCCGCACGTTCATGCCGCCCCGGAGCGCGACGCACGCGATGGCCACGGCGAAGAGGGCGCTTTTCGCGAGGGCCAAGCCGACGCTTGAAAAACGGGAGCCGTCCGCCGCGTAGAACGCATAATCCGCGAGCGGCATACCGAGCGCCAACCGGCAGAGCAGCGCACCGCCGAACAGGGAAGCGTAGATACCGACCAGCGTCACGGCCGGCAGCATGATCAAAAAGCCCAGAAAACGGGGCAGGAGCAGGTAGGAACCGACGTCGATGCCCATGGTGAAGAGCGCCTTCACTTCTTCGGACACCTGCATTGACCCGAGTTCAGCCGTGATCGCCGACACGCTGCGCCCGGTGAAGACGAGCGCCACGCCGACGGGCACGACTTGTTCGGTCATGATCACCCAAAGCAAGGTCGGCACGGTTTCCTCTTGACCCACTTGACGCAGCTGCATCGCCAAAACCAGGGCGAGGATGAAACCGGCGGCGGTGGCGATGAGGACGGCGACCGGCGCGGCACCCACCCCGACCAATCCCATTTGAGCCAGGATTTCCCGCCACGGCGTTGAAACGGGGCGGCGTAAGACCCGCAGCACGGCTTGCCCGAGCTCGGCCAAGAGGCCCCCATAAGAAAGCCGGGTGGCGATCATGCCACGGGGACGTCGAAGTCCGCTTGCGCTTCGGCCAGCGTGGCGTAGGCGCGCAGTTCGCGCCCCAACCCCATCAGCTCAAAGGAGCCTTTGATCCGGTCGGGCATACCGATGACGGCGACCCGGGCCGTCTTTGGTCGCCGGCGCGCGTGGAGCGTGATCACCGCCCAAACCGGGCTGTTGATGAAAAGCGTCTCGGTGAGGTCAACGGCCAGCAGGCGAATGGTTTGGTTGCCCAGATCTGCAAAAAGGTCTTGCACCGCCGGCAGGCTCAACATGTCAGCCGTCCCCCGGAAGCGCAGGATGCGGTCCGGGCCGTCGGTGACCTGCTCGACCTGGAGACGCGAAGCCACTTTCATGGTGCGGGCAGGCTACGGAGGCCGGGTGCAGCCAGCGAGCTTTTTCGGCGGGGACGCAGCACCCGATCGGGTGAGGAGGGCGCTGCGCGCGGTTGCCGGAGGAGGTTCGGGTTCCGGGTTCGGCGTTCCGCGTTCCGCGTTCCGGGAGGCAGCAAAGCGCAAGCGACCCGGTGGGGCGAAAACCCGGCCGGCAAAATCGGGCCGCCATTTTGGGGGAACCACCGTCGGGCGAAGGGTGCCGGCCCGAACGAAGGTGGATTCCGCTGTGGTGGTCAGGCTGCCGACTCAAACCGCCCCGCGGTCATCCCTCGGCGGTGCGGCTGCCTTCGGCGGGCCGGGTTTTCGCCCCACCGGGTCGCCCGCGAGAGCCGGCCTTGCTTCGCCAGGGCCACGTCCGTGCCCCCTAAGCTTTCGTCCTGGCCACAAAACGCTCGATTCGCTCCATGGCTTCGCGCAACGCGTCCAAGCCCGTCGCAAAACAACACCGGACAAACCCTTCGCCGTCGGCGCCAAACGCCGAGCCCGGCACCACCGCCACGCGTTCCGCCCGGAGCAGACCCAGCGAGAACTCGCGGCTGCTCAGGCCCGTCGGCTGGATGTCTGGAAAAGCGTAGAACGCCCCCTTGGGCGCGTGGCAGGGCAGCCCGATCTCGTTGAGGCGGCTGACCACGAAATTGCGGCGCCGTTCGTAATCGTCGCGCATGGTGGCCACCTCGCGATCGCAGTTTTCGAGCGCCTCAATGGCGGCTTCTTGGGAAGGGTTGGCGGCGCACATGATCGCGTACTGGTGCACCTTCATCATGCCTTCGATGATTCCGGCGGGCGCGCAGGCGTACCCGACCCGGAATCCGGTCATGCTGTAGGACTTCGAACAACCGTTCAACAAAATGGTGCGCTCGCGCATGCCCGGCAGCGCCGCCACCGAGACGTGCTGCCGGCCGTCGTACACCAACTCGCTGTAGATTTCGTCCGCGAAGACGAGCAGGTCGTGCTCGCGGCAGACCTCCGCCAACGCTTCCAAATCTTGCCGGTCAAGCAC
This sequence comes from uncultured Chthoniobacterales bacterium, assembly GCA_964252355.1. Classification (GTDB taxonomy): domain Bacteria; phylum Verrucomicrobiota; class Verrucomicrobiia; order Chthoniobacterales; family JAFAMB01; genus CAXUNV01. The sequence goes on from CAXUNV010000519.1 coordinate 3,040, forward strand.
GCCGCCCGTGGGGTTGGTGGGAAAGGAAAGCAGCAACGCCTTGGTGCGCGGCGTCACCCGTTCCCGGAGCGCCGAGGGAAGCAGGCGAAATTCATCGCGCGCTTCGGTCCGGACCGGGACGGCTTTGGCCCCGACCAGGGTGATGCTGGGGTTGTAGGAGACATAACTCGGCTGGTGGTAAATGACCTCGTCGCCGGGATTCAGCGTCGCGCGCAACGCCAGATCGAGCGCCTCGGACACTCCGACCGTGACCAGCACCTCGTCCTCGGGGCGGTAAGTCACGCCGACCCGCCGCTCCAAGTAGTTGCTGACGGCGTGCCGCAACCGCGGCAACCCAAGGTTCGAGGTGTAACCCGTGCGACCCTTCTCCAAAGCGTAGATCGCAGCCTCGCGGACCCGCCAGGGGGTGACGTAATCGGGTTCACCGATGCCGAGCGAAATGACGTCGGACATCGATTGCACCACCTCAAAAAAGTCGCGGATGCCGGACCGCGGGAGGTCGCGCACGTGCGCGGCGACGAAACGGGAGGGGTTGGCGGAGGATTGCATGCCAAGGAAAAAAGGGAGGGTGGGAGAG
>CAXUNV010000520.1:0-3614 GCA_964252355.1 uncultured Chthoniobacterales bacterium
GTGCGGAAGCGGCGGCCAAGTACCTGAAAGGGCAAAAGACCCAGGTGGATTACACGGTGTTGGGCGACACCCTAAGCGCCGAGATGGTGGTGAGTGGGATCGAGGCTGCCATGGCCAAGCAGTACGACGGCATCGTCGTCGTGCCCATCTTCGACGGCACCGCGCGCATCATCGACCAAGCGGTGGACGGCGGCACCCCCGTCGCCAACATTATCGCGGAGGGCGCCACCCCGTCGAAGCGACTCTTCTTCATCGGGCAAGACGCGCGGGCGGCCGGCGAGCAGCTTGGCAAATTCATCGCGGAGAAAACCGGGGGGACTGGCAAAGTCGGCGTCATCACCGGCTTTTTCGGCGCCACGCAGCACAACGACCGCATGAACGGCGCGGTCGATTATTTGAAGAAGAACTGCCCGCAAGTGGAGATCGTCGGCCCGTTTGAGAACCAAGACAAAGCCGAGGTAGCCTACAGCCTGACCCAGGACATGCTGACCCGGTACCCGGAGCTCAAGATGGTGTACGTGACGGCGGGCGGTCCGTTCGGCGCCGCCAAAGCGGTCGAGGATGCCAAATTGACGGGCAAAGTCGGCGTGGTCGGGTTCGACCATACGCCGGAAAACGTTGAGCACCTCAAGACGGGCGCCATGGTCGGGTTGCTCGACCAAGCGCCTTTTCAACAAGCCTTTGATGGCACCGTCCGGTTGTACAACTACCTGGTGACCGGCCAAGCCCCGGAGCAAAAGGTGATCCGGGTCGAAGGCACGATCTTGACCCCGGAAAGCCAGAGCAAAAAATGAGGCGGGGGACGGGACGGTCCGGACCCTGGAAAGCGAAAACTTCCCCTGAACCAGCCGGGTGCCCCGGCCCTCGCCCGCTCGCCCCCCATGCACGCGTCGCCGTCTCCTCCACCGCTTTTGCGCCTTCGGAACGTCTCGAAAGGTTTCGCCGGCACCCTGGCGCTGCGCGAAGTCAGCCTGGATTTTCTCCCCGGGCAAGTGCTCGCGTTGCTGGGAGAAAACGGGGCGGGCAAGAGCACGTTACTGAACGTGGTGTCGGGCGCGCTGACCCCGGACGGCGGCACCCTGGAGTGGGACGGTGTGCCTGTGCACCCCGCCGGCGTGGCGGCGGCGTTGCGGCGCGGCATCTCTCACATTCACCAGGAGCTTTCCGGCATCCTGGCGCTGACGGTGATGGAGAACCTTTTCCTCAACGACTACCGCGCCAACCGCTGGGGCATGGTCGGGCGGCGACGCATGCGGGCCGACGCGCGCGCGGCCCTTGCCCGGGTCGGCGGCGAACGGATTTCGCCGGCAGCGCCCCTCGGCTCGTTGGGGATCGCCGACCGGCAAATCGTCGAGATCGCCAAAGCGCTCTCCGGCAACCTGCGCCTGCTGGCGATGGACGAACCGACTTCGTCGTTGACGGCGCACGAGGCGGACGCGCTGTTGCGCATCATCCGGGACCTCCGGGCGGCGGGGGTCTCGGTCGTGTTTGTCGGCCACCGCCTGGAAGAAGCTTTGGCGGTCGCGGACCGGGTCGCGACCTTGCGCGACGGCAAGCTGGTCAGCGACCGTCCGGTCGCGGAAACCAGTCGGGAACGCCTGATCAACGACATGACGGGACGCGTCTTCTCCATGGCCGAGCGGTATCCCGTGCAACCCCCGGCAAACGCGCCGGTCGCGCTCGCCGCGAAGGCGCTGCGCGGCGCGGGCGGTTACGGCCCGTTCTCGTTCGAGGTCCGGGAAGGAGAGGTGCTGGGCGTGTTCGGGCTGGTGAGCGCCGGCCGCACCGAACTTTTGGAAACTTTGTGCGGCGCACGCCGGATCGTCGGGGGTAGCCTGACGGTGTTTGACGGTGGCGGACCACCCGCCTCGTTGGGCGAGAGCTGGCGCCGCGGCATCGGACTCCTGCCGGAAGACCGCAAACGGCAAGGCATTTTCCCGACCTTGCCGATCCGGGAGAATGTCGCGTTGACGACCCGGAACGCGCGGCGCCGCCTCCTGGCCGGCACGCGGGACGAACGGCGGACGGTCCGCCGGTTGGCCGAACGTCTGCAGGTCCGGTCGGCGGGCCTGGACCAGCCGATCGTCTACCTGAGCGGCGGCAACCAGCAGAAGGCGATCTTGGCGCGGTGCTTGGCTGCCGGCCCGCGTCTCCTGTTGCTCGACGAACCGACGCACGGCGTGGACGTCATGACCAAAGCGGAGCTCTACCGCATGCTCGATGAGGAATCGCGCCGCGGGTTGGCGACGGTGCTCGTCTCCTCCGAGTTGCCCGAGGTGCTCGCCCTCTCCTCGACGGTGCTGGTCCTAGCCAAGGGACGCCAGACCTTCTTGGGCCGGAACGACGGGCTCACCGAGAGCACGCTTTTGGAAGCGGCGTTCCGGTTCGAAAGCGCCGATGCCGGGCTTCCCACGGTGAACTCCCCGGCAAACCGTTGACCAACCTCCCCCAATGAACGCTACCCCGGAGCCTTTCCAGCCCGACCCGCCCGTCCGTTGCCGTGATTACCGCATCGGTTGCGTCGGGGCAGGTTTCATCATGGCCGACGTGCAACTCGACGCGTACGCCCGCGCCGGATTCCCCGTGGTGGCGATCGCCTCACGGACGCCCGCCCGCGCCCGGGAAGTGGCGGCGCGCTGGGGCATCGGGCGCGTGCACGACGACCCGTTCCGCCTCATCGAAGACCCGGAAGTCGAGATCGTCGACTTGGCTTTTCCCCCGGACCAGCAACCCGACCTCATCCGGCACGCCCTGCGTCAGGGGCACGTGCGCGGGATTCTCGCCCAAAAACCGCTCGCGCTCGACCTCGCCGCGGCCAAGCGGGTCGTCGCAGAGACGGCAGCCACCGACAAGGTCCTTTCGGTGAACCAAAACATGCGGTTCGACCAGTCGATGCGCGTGCTCAAGCAATTGCTCGGCCGCGGGGAGCTGGGGGGCCCGGTGCTCGCCAGCATCGACATGCGCGCCGTGCCGCATTGGCAACCTTTCTTACAAGCGTACGGCCGCCTCACCTTGCTGAACATGAGCGTGCACCACTTGGACGTGCTCCGGTACCTCTTCGGCGACCCGGACGACATCTTCACGGCGGTGCGGACGGACCCGCGCACAGGGTTCGCACACCGGGACGGCATCTGCGTTTCCACGCTGCGGTTCCCGGGTGGGCTCCTGGCCCTTTCGCTCGACGACGTCTGGAGCGGGCCGCGCGAAGAGGGCTTCGACAACCCATTCTACATCCGTTGGCGCGTGGAAGGGACCGACGGCCTGGCCACCGGCACGATCGGCTGGCCCGATTACCCGGCGGGGTCGCCGTCCACGCTCCGTTACAACTCGCGCACCGGCACGGGCGGGCGCTGGGCGGAACCCGCGTGGTCGACCCGCTGGTTCCCGGACGCCTTCATCGGCGTGATGGAACAGCTGCAGTTTGCGTTGAAATCCGGCCAGCCGCCCGAGCTCTCCGCGACCGACAACCTGCGCACCATGGCGCTCGTCGAGGCCGCCTACCAATCCGTGGCTGAAAACCGGCCGGTGCGCCCTGCCGACCTCTTCTGATCTCTCCGCCCGCCGTACCCAACCCCCTGCCGACCCCTCACCATGCTCCCCGTAGGCATCTTCAC
>CAXUNV010000521.1:0-2872 GCA_964252355.1 uncultured Chthoniobacterales bacterium
ATTTTTACCGCCCGCTCCTGCGGCCGGCGGCCTCTGAGGCGCACTACCTGTGGGCGTCGAAACTCGTCACCGTCGGCTGGGGCGTCGTGGCGGTGGGGTTTGCGCTGCTCGCGGAGCCCGCGGAAAACCTGATCGAAGCGGCCAACATCTTGGGCTCGCTCTTTTACGGCAGCATCCTGGGGCTTTTTCTCACGGCGTGCTTTCTCCCGCAGGTGCGCGGTGGGGCGGCGTTCTGGGGCGGGCTGCTGGCGCAGGCGGTCGTGCTGGTCCTCTACGCGACGAGCTCCATCGGCTACCTATGGTTCAACGTCATCGGCTGCGCGGGGGCGATGGGCCTCTCGGCGCTCTGGCAGGCTTGGTCCGCCAACGTCGAGTAACCCGCTTTTCCCCATGTCCGAACCGGTCATCTGTTTCGGTCAGCAACCCTGCGGCATCTTCCCGCGACGATTCCTGTTCGCCAAAATCCAAACGGCGCGCCGCCTGCGGCGGGAACGCGGCGGGCGCGTCATCTTTTTCTACCACGACAGCGACCACGACCCGCGCGAGACGACCACCATCGTGCGCGACCGACGCACCGGCGCAGAGGTCCGGCTCAATTTTCAATTCGCCAACCGCCTGCAGAAACTCTTTTCGCCCATGCGCCACAAGCGTCTGTGCCCGGGCTGGCAGGAGAAGACGGCCCGCCAATTGCCGAACTACGTCGCGCCTGAACTCGTGGAGCTTTTCCGAAAGACACAGGCGGACAACGTCGCCGATTTTTGTTTGCAGATGTATGAGGGGATGGGTCTCCTCGACGGCGTCGAGGTGCAGCGCTCGAGCGATCGGGAGTTCCGCTTGCGCGCCGCGCCGGTGGACGACTATTTCTTGGACGTTTCTTACGAAGGCGAAATCGTCCGAGCCCGCGCCGGGGGTGGCCGGCTGCGCCTGCACAAAGGCGGCGACGCCTACCTTGAACTCCCCTGGCGACCGCCGGAGCCGGCGTGCATCAGTCCGACGCGCGACAGCCGGCTCCGCTGGATGCAATCGGTCGTCGGTTGCACGCATTACGTCACCGGCGCGGGCGAAGGAAAGTACCTCAACCCGGCCGACGCGCCGGAGATCAAGTTCATCCGCCGTGACGAGATCGCGGACGCGGACCTGGCCTATGTCGGGGCATGATCCGCCGTTGCGCGTCGGCCTCGTTTGCTACCCGCTCATCGGCGGAAGCGGCATCGTCGCCACGGCCTTGGGCACGGAACTCGCCCGGCGCGGCCACGCCGTCCACTTCTTCTCGTACGCGCGGCCGGTGCGGCTCCCGGAGGGGTTGGCGGGGGTCTGGTTTCACGAGGTCCGCGTCAGCGACTACGCCCTGTTCCGTTACCCGGATTACACCTTGCCGCTGGCGGTGAAGCTGGCCGGCGTCGCGCGGTCCCACGGGCTCGACTCCCTCCACGTCCATTACGCCGTGCCGCACGCCACGGCGGCGTTCCTGGCCGTCCAGATGCTCGGCGGGCACGGGGCCGCGGCGGTGCCCCGGGTCGTCACCACGCTCCACGGCACCGACACCAACCTGCTCGGGCGCGACCCCGCCTACCGACCCGCCATCGAGCACGCCTTAGAACATTCGGACGCCATCACGACGGTGTCGGAGAGCCTGCGGCGCGAGACCCTCGACACGTTCACCCTCTCGCCCGCGACGGCGGCCCGCGTGGAGGTCATCCCCAATTTCATCCGGCCCTCCCCGCCGGCGCGCGACCGCGCGGCGGTGCGCCGGGAGCTCGGGGTTGCGGACGACGCGTTCCTCGCCGTTCACGCGTCGAACCTGCGCCCGGTCAAGCGGATGGACCTGCTGTTGCGGGTGCTGGCGGCGACGGGCCGTCGGCACGTGCGCCTGCTGGTGCTCAACGGCGGGGGCGACTGGTCGTCGTTCACGCCCCTGGTGGAGGAACTCCGGTTGCGTGGAAGGGTCATCGTTCGCGATGGCGAAGCCGCCGTGGAGGATTACCTCGCGGCGGCGGACGTGGGAGTCTCCACGTCGGAGGCCGAAAGCTTCGGCTTGGCGTTGCTGGAAACGATGGCCCAAGGGCGGCCGGCGCTGGCGTTCGCCGTCGGGGGCCTTCCGGAGGTGGTGCGGCACGGGGTCAACGGCTTGCTGGTGCCGTTCGGCGACGTGGTCGCGCTGGCAGCAGCCCTCGACCGGTTGGCCGGCGCGCCGGAGCTGGCGCGGAGCCTGGGCGAGCGGGCGCGGCAGGATGCCCTGGAGCGGTTCAACCCGGAACGCGCGGTCGCCCGGTACGAGGCGATTTACCGGCGCTTGCGGGCGAGGGCTTGAGCGACACGGTTAAGCCCGTGTGGATCGGCGCGCGCCCCGTGGTGATGGATTGTACCGGACGTTGGGGCCGCCAACACGGGCGAGGTCGTCCATTTGGAACCGCTCAGCCGTCTCTCCGGGTGGTGGCGCGACCCCTGGGGCGCGGGTAAACCGGGTCAAAAGCCCAGGCGACCACGGCAGGCGCCGGGTTCGCGGTGCTGGCGTCGGTCGTCCGCAGGACGGAGTCGTCGAGCGCCGACCCGTGGAACGCCCGGCTGGCCGTTTCGTCAAAGAAGGCGGCCAGGAACTCCTTCCGGCCCAGGCGGGAACTGAACTCGGCCAGTTCGGTGCCGGCGCGTTCGGCGAGCGTAAGCCCGCGCGGGTCCGTGGCGCCCCGCGAAAGCCGCCACGCCTCTGCCCTGTCTTGGAGGGCGCGCGAAAACCAGCCGGTCTGCCGTTCCCACAGGCCCGCGTTGACCAACCGGGCGTCCCAGGGGTTTTCGGGGTGAGCCGTGACGAAAGCACGGAGCGCGAGGCCCACCCCTCCGGCTCCCGGCCTGTCAGCGTGCCGAGAAGCTCGGC
>CAXUNV010000521.1:2882-3607 GCA_964252355.1 uncultured Chthoniobacterales bacterium
CAGGAATGGTCGGCGGGAGCCGCCGCCCCGATCGGCACCAGCGGTTCGGGGAAAGTCCCGCACTCGAACAGGTCGGCGGTCAGCGCCGACGCGGCGGGTAAAGGCTCGGCGCGCCCGAGGCGAACGCCAAAGAGCAAACCGCAGCCGTACGCCAGGGTCAAACCGAAACGGGCGAGCGGCCGGCAAAGCGAAGGGGCGGCAATCAAAAAAGGGAACACGGTGCGAGCGGTGGCGGCGGGTGCGATGGAAGTCGATCATCCCCTGGTTTGCGGCGTTGTTGCAGCAGTGTCAGGGCGCGTCCGGGCCGGGAGGCAGGCTCGCGGTGACTTCGCCCACCACCGACGGGCTCGGCCTTTTGCAAGTGGTCGAAGGCGGCCAGGTCGGACCGTACCACAGCGTGGTCGACGCGGGAGGTTTCCCCACCTGTTTGGCGACGGACGCGTCATTGCAACCCGCGGTGGTACCGGTGCCCTCCGGCAATCCGCTGCCGAGTTGGTTGCCCGACCTAGCCACGGCGAACGGCTGGCTCAATTACATCCGCGCCGGGCAACAGTGACCCTTTCCAGCGCCGACCCGGGAAGACCGGCAGCGGGTAAGGCATGACACCTCTTGCCCTACCAGGGAATTTCCCCGGCCGGCTTCAGAGAAGCGCGGGCGTCCCGCCCGTCCACGGCCGGGGCTGGCCCTGAAAAGGCGCGCCACCCTGCGGCGGCCCCCCTGACGGC
>CAXUNV010000522.1:0-3601 GCA_964252355.1 uncultured Chthoniobacterales bacterium
CTGGCGTTTGTCCGCCTCATGCATGGCCTCCAGGCAGACGAACACGATCCGGTTGAGCATCTCGGGCTTGCTCGCGCCCGGCGAGCTGTCGATCAGCTCCAAAATCAGCAGCCCCGCCGCGAGCGCGCCCGCCTCCGCCTCTCCTACGGCTGCGGCCGACAGCGAAGCCGCTGCTGCCACGCAACCTTTCCCGCGCGCGACGCCGGCGGCATCGGTCCAGCCCGCGCCCTCAGCGGTGCCCGCGGCAAGCGTTGCACCGGGGCCGAGTGCGGAGGCCGCCTCCCCGGTGCCACCGCCCACGCCCGTGGCCTCGCCGCAACCCTAAGCAACCACTCCGCGTCGATCACCCCGTGAAAACCGGCCGGCGACCCTTCCGGTGGTGGCGTCCCTCCTGGCTCCCTGTTGTCGCCGCCGCCTTCGTCTTCGGCACCCTCGCCTTGGCGGGTTGCGAACCGACCGTCCGCCGGGCAGACTTGGTTGTCCTCAACGGCAACGAACCCGAATCGCTCGACCCAGCGGTCATCACCGGCCAAATCGAAGGGCGGATCGCCAACGCCCTCTTTGATGGTCTTCTCCATTTTGATAAAGCGGGCCAACCTCAGCCTGGCATCGCTGCCGGCTGGGAGCTGAGCCCGGACCGGCTGACCTACACGTTCCACCTGCGTCCCGAGGCCGTCTGGAGCAACGGCGACCCGGTGAAGGCGCAAGACTTCGTCGCTTCCTGGCGTCGCGTCCTCGCCCCAGAAACCGCGTCCGAGTATGCCTACGTGCTCTTCAACCTGAAGAACGGACAAAAATTTAATGACGGCACCCTCAAGGACCCGAACGCGGTCGGGTTGCAGGCGCTTGACGACCACACCTTACGGGTCGAACTCGAAAACCCGACGCCGTACTTCCTCGACCTCTGCTGCTTGTGGACCTTGCTGCCCGTCCATTTGCCGACCGTGGCACGATGGGGCGACGACTGGATTAAGCCGGGGCACCTCGTCAGCAACGGACCGTTTCTCTTAGAGAGCTGGCGGCTCAATGACCGGATCCGGTTGCGCAAAAACCCGCGGTATTGGGACGCGGCGAACGTGCGTTTGGAAACGGTGGACCTCCTGCCGACCGACAACTCTATCACGGCCTTCAACTTCTATGCGTCCGGGGTCGCCGACCTGATCTTGGACAAGGGCCTCACCCCGCCGTCGCTGATTCCCGAACTAAAGAAACGCCCAGATTTCCATCCGGGCACCTTCCTGGGTGTTTACTTCCTGCGGTTCAACGTCACGCGACGCCCCTTCAACGACGCGCGCGTGCGGCAAGCGTTCGCCTCCGTCATGGACCGGGAACGAATCGTGACCAAGATCACGCAGGCCGGCGAGCCACCCGCGTACTCGTTCACCCCGCCGGGGACAGGCCGGGACTACCATCCCCCCACCCTGCCGCCGCGCGACCCGACACGGGCTCGCCGCCTTTTGGCTGAAGCCGGTTACCCGGGCGGCAAAGGATTTCCGAGCGTCACCTACCTCTTCGACAGTCGGAAATTGAACGAGGACATAGCGGTCGAGATCCAGAGCATGCTCGCCCAAGATTTGGGCGTAAAGATCCAGCTCCAGCGGCAGGAGTGGAAAGTCTACTTGAACTCCTTAAGCAAGTTGGATTACGACTTCGCCCGTTCGAGCTGGGTCGGCGATTACAACGATCCCAACACCTTTTTGGACTGCTTCACCGCCGGCAGCGGCAACAACCGGACCGGTTGGAGCGACGGCGACTACGACCGGGCGTTGGGCGACGCCGCGCGCGAGCCCGACGAGACCCGTCGCGCCGCCATCCTGCAACGCGCGGAGGAACGGCTGCTCAACGTCGGCACGCCAGTAGTTCCGCTCTACTTCTACGTCGGGATCCAAATCTACGACGGTTCGCGCTTTGGCGGGCTGCAGGCCAACCTGGTGGATGAACACCCTTTCCGGGAGATGTACCGGAAGGAGAAGCCGGAAATCCGAAGGTAGGGCAAGGCGAGCCTAACGCGACGCCGCCACGCGCGAGCGAACCTCGCGGTCGCCGCCGGGCCCGAGGGTGGCCCGTGGGGCGGTTTGCCGCTCGGCTCAAACCGCCCCGCAGTTGTTCACCGCGGATGGCAGCTGGCCTCGGCGGGCCGGGTTTTCGCCCCACCGGGTCTCCCGCGAGATCCGGCTATCTACTGCCGACAACCGCGAACCGCGCACCTCGTCCTGCGCTACGCCGCAACGGGAGCTTCCCGCACGGGCAGCGGCCCGACCGGCACCAGTTCGCGCCCCGGACCCGCGATGAAGTCCAGTCGGTTGCCGGAGGCGAGCGAACGCGCATCGACGCAGAGGTGCTGTTCCACCCCCAAAGTCTCCCGGACCGACACCTTCAAGCGGATTTGCACCGGCAACGGCGTGCCTAGCCCGATCGGGATCACCAACAGCAGTCGCTCCTCACCAGCGGTCAACGGCTGACAAGCGCGGTAGAGCCGGCTGCCTAGTTCCGGGCTTCCCTCGTCGCGCCAGTCCCGTTCGTCCTGACGAAAGGTCAGGTGGTTCGTTTTCGTATGCGCGACCTCGACCCGCAGATCCCGAGCTAAGTGACCGCCCGTGTTCCGTACCGAGACGTACAAGTAATGCGTCAACCCCGATTTCGGGTCCGCGGGTGCCACCTTCAGCATGCCCCGCACCCGGGCGCTCTCCGGCCCGGACACCATCACCCCCCAAGCCCGGATGCGTTCGACCGCTTGCCGACCGCAGGGTTCTTCGAGAAGCTGCACCAAGCCGTTCCCGTCGAGGACGTCGACTTCCACCGGCAGGGGCGCCCGCCATTGCGTAAACCAGCGGAGGTCTTCCTTGGCGAGCTCCGTCGGCACGCAGAGCACCCACCGCGCCAGCGCCGCCCCTTCCGCAGCGGCGGTGGCTTGGAACGCCTCACGCACTTGTTGACGCTGCGAATTGCGCCAACGCTTGATGTAATAACGCGGGTGGTAAACCGTCGTGCGCACGCCGCCTTCCGACAACGTTTCGCGCAGGCGCACATCACCGTCCGCCCCCGGCCGGCACTCCGCAGCCGGCCCGAAACGTTCGCGCAAGATCATCCCGAGGACCTCGCCAAACGCGCGTTTTGGTTCGGACACAAAAAATTCTAGCTGTTCAAAAGGGTTTAAGGCCATGGACAAAATCGGGGTGGTAAACCTTTACCTCTGGTGTAGACGGAGCGGCGCGGTGCCCTGGTGCAATTGGGGGAGAGCTTGTGCGCTGGCCGTCTGGCTGTTGCTTAGGAAAACCGCGTCGAGAGAAAGTTGGCGGGCTTGGATAAACCCGACTGGCTTGGTGAGGATTCGACAAGTCTGTGCGGACGCCTCATCGTCCGTGGCCACGCTTTGGGCGCGGTCTGGCCGGGTCAACGGCCGGTGCGCCAGCGGGCTTGGTGCAACGGTCAACCTCAACAATGCCACCTCCTTACGTTCATCGGTCCGGTGGTGATGCGAGGGTCGTTCGGTTTTAGATTTCGTAAGTGGCACGTTGTTATAACAAACCTTAAGACGCCGCAAGTGGTTCAAGACGATCTCACCCGTTGGTAGTAGAAAGGGAGTATTAGGCGCCGGACG
>CAXUNV010000523.1:0-3599 GCA_964252355.1 uncultured Chthoniobacterales bacterium
CCGAGAACGGCTGCAAAGGCCCGGTCTCGGCTGGCCGCCCCGCGTTCCGGGCCGACTTCTCCACAAGTTATTCACCGCAAGTCGTCCCGTCGCTTCCAGCGGCGCCGAGGATAGGGATGGGCTCCCATCCCAGCAAGGAAATTTTCGGATCCGGCCCGGAAAGTTCGCGTTCCTCAGCGCGGCGACTTGCGCCGGCGGCTACTCGTTGGGTGAGGGTTTCGCGGATGGATTTGGGGCGTCGGCCCCGGTGGCAGGCGCCTGGAGACGCCGCGCGACCGGCGTGGGAAAAAGAAGGCTCACGGTCACGCACGCGGTGCAACCGATGAACACGTACCAAGGCCACGCCACCGTCGGCCACCACTCCGGCAGCAGCGCGCCGAAATCGAGCACGCCCTCACGCCACTGGCCATGCAGCAACGCGCCGGGATCGAAAGCCGGGAGCCGCACGCGGCCGAGCACCAAAACCGCCGCGATGCCGACCGCCATCGCCGCGACATTCGCACCGTCGCGACCGCGCGTTCGCGTCAGCACCCCGACCAGAAACACCCCGAGCAGGGCGCCGTAGGTGTAGCCGAGCGAACCGAGCGCGAGCGGGATGATGGTGAGCTTCGCGTCCCGCAGGACCGCCGCGGCCGCCCAGGTGGCCACGCCGACCATGAGCGCGCCGAAGACGACCGTGGCAACCCGGGCCGCGCGCACCTCCCCCTCCGGCGTGGTCCGGCGTCGGGGGGAGAGGTACCAATCTTTGGTGAAGCTGGTGGCGAGGGCGTTCAGGGCCGCCGACGTGGAGCCCATCATCGTGGCGAAAACGCCCGCGACGATCAGCCCGCGCACGCCCACCGGCATGCGCGACACGATGAAGTAAGCGAAAACCTCGTTGTCGGCGGGCGGCAACAACGCATCTGGAAAGTGTTGGTAATAAACGGACAGGAGGATGCCGACGCCGAGAAAACCGGCCGCGATGGGCAGATCGGCCAAGCCGCTCAGGATGAGGGAGAGTTGGCTCCGGCGAAAATCGGTCGCCGTGAGCATGCGCTGCACCATGTCTTGGTCGGTGCCGTGAGTCGACATGGTGAGGAACGTCGAACCGACCAACGCGGCCCAGAGCGTGTATGGCTCTTCAAACATCTTCTTGAGCGCCGAACCAAACGGCGCCTGGCCATCCCACCCGACCTGCAGCAGCGGCGGGAACCCGCCCAACTCGCGCAACACCTCCGGCAACCCGCCCGGGATGGCGGCAATCAGCAGGACGGAGGCGAGGGCGACGGAGCCCAACATGAGCGCCGCTTGGATAAAGTCGGTCCAGACGACGGCCTTGATGCCGCCGACCGCGGTGTAGAACGTGGTCACCAGGGTGATGCCGAGGATGCCGACGAAATAGGTCGTCAGACCAACCGTCGACCCTGGGAAGAGATAGCTCCACACCACCTTGATGATGGCACCACCGAGGTAAAGGCGGACGCCGATCCCCAAAATGCGGGTGAAGAGGAAAGTGGCGCTGGCGAACGCACGCGTCAGCGGTCCAAACCGCAGCTCAAGGAACTCGTAGATGCTTTGGACGCCGTACCGGTAGTAAGGCTGGTAGGCGACGATCACGCGGGCCAGCACGGTGCCGATGGCCAGCTGGCCAAAGACGAAGCTGCGGGTCTTGAAGCCTTCGGCGGGCGTGCCCAAAAAGGTGGCGGCGCTGGTTTCCGCGGCGATGATGGACGCCAAGACCGCCCACCACGGGATGGCGCGACCGCCGAGGGCAAACTCGGTCAGGTTGCGGTTGGAGCGCCCCGCCCAGAGCCCGAGCCCGACGATCAGGGCGAAGTAGGCGAGCAGGACGAGAGCGTCGAGGGCCAAGCCGGAAACGGACGGGGTGGACGGCGACATGGGCAGCGTGCTCTATAGCGGCAACCGCGGCGGGCGCAAAGCGCGATCCGCCGGCCCTCGGCTCAGAGCACCTCTGGCGCGAGCAGGGGTACGGCGCTGGCGGGCGAGGGCGCCAACGCCTTGACGAGCACCCGAGAGTTGCGGCCGCTCTCCTCGTACTTCAGGCGCCTTGCCGGCGGCAGGATGTCCGGGCTGGCCTCCGTGAAGCCACCCTTCTGCTGAAGGTACACGAAGGCCTGGGTCGACAGGGCGAACAGGCGGTCGAACCCCCGCTGGCGTGCGAGGTTGTCGACGAACGACATCAGCTTGCGACCCAGCCCCTGATTCTCGCTGGAGCGGCTCACGTACAGGCAGGCGAGCTCCGCCATCCCCTCCTCGGGATACGGGTACATGGCCACGCACCCAACGATGTGCCGGTCGATCTCCAGCACCCAATAGTCATCGATGTCGGCCAGGATCTCCGCCCGGGTGCGGCGGACGAGTTCTTCGCTGCGGATCGACTGCTGGATGAGGGAGATGACGGCGCGGACGTCCTTTTTATAAAGGCGCCGGATCTGTTCATACTCGTTCGAGTAAACCATCGTGCCGACACCGCCGTTGCTGAAAACCTCGGCCAGGAGCGCCTCGTTGACGTGACCGTTCAGCAGGTGAACGCGCGGCACGCCGAAGCGGCACGCACGGGCGGCGTGCTCGAGCTTGGACGCCAAGCCACCCGGCAGGGCCGGACGGCGCTTGCGCAGCATTTCCTCCAACTCCACGCTGACGAGGTGGCCGATGCGTTGGCCGTCGAGCACGAGGCCGTCAAAAGGCGACAGGAAGATGAGCTTGGCCGCGCCCATGGCCTCGGCTACCGCCAAGGCGACCCCGTCCGAATTCACCCGAAAGGTCCGTCCCTCCCCGTCAAACCCGAGCGGCGGGATCACCGGGATGATCTCTTCGCGGAGTAAAAGGTTCAAAAGCTTGACGTCCACCCGCTCCACCTTGCCGGAAAACTGGTGGTCCACGCCGTGCAAAATCCCGGCCGGGTGTGCAATCACGCAGTTGGCGTAAGCCGCGCGCAGGTCGACCTGGGTCAAACCTTCCATCACCTCGTTGGTGAGGCGCATGGCGACGTTGATGGAGAGCTGCAGCGTCGGCTCGTCGACCAACCCGGTCCCGTCCGCATTGGTGATCGCCACGCGTTGGCTGGCCGCCGTCTGTTGGATCTGGAACCCCGCCCCATGCACGAGCACGACCCGGATGTTCAACGACCGGAGCACCGCGATGTCCAAAAGGATGTTGGCGAAGTTTTCGGACGCCAGCACCTCCCCATCGATGGCGATGATGAAGACCTTGTCCCGGAAACGGGTGACGTACTGCAGGATGCCGCGGAGTTCCGGAAATTTCATGACAGGACGGCTGGGTGCGCGAAAGCTTGGCTGGCCATCGGCCCCGGCGCAAATGGGAAGCGGAAGAAGTTCCGCGTTCCGGGTTCGGGGTTCCGCGTTCCGGGTTATGAATCGAGCGGGAACTTGCGTCTGACCCGGTCCTCCTCGGCATCTGCGTCCAACTGCGTAATCTGTAGACCGTTCTCCGCTCGGAACCCGGAACTTTCCCCGCGTCAGGCCAGCAGCGCGTCCAGGCGCTGCAAGGTGAGTTCGGCGGCGCTGGCCACCCTCAGGTTGACGAAGGAGAGGTCCTGCAGGGCGCTGAAGCGGTTCGGCACGGCCACCGTCCTCAGA
>CAXUNV010000524.1:0-2326 GCA_964252355.1 uncultured Chthoniobacterales bacterium
GTCCAGGAAGGTCTCGCCGGGGTTCGAGGTGATCTGAATCTTGATCTGGTCGGATAGTACCTTTGTCCCACCCGTCACCGCACTCCGGTCGCCACCCGACTCCCGGATGACCGGGGCCGACTCGCCGGTGATTGCCGATTCATCCACCGTCGCCGCCCCTTCGACGATCTCACCGTCGCCCGGGATGATTTCGCCGGCGGTGACGATCACCAAGTCGCCTTTGCGAAGCGCGTCGGCCGACACCCGCTCCAGCGTGCCGCCCGACGTCAGGCGGCGGGCGAACGTGTCGGTCCGGGTCGCTCGCAACGCGTTGGCTTGCGCTTTGCCCCGGCCTTCCGCCATCGCCTCCGCGAAATTCGCAAAAAGGACCGTGAACCAAAGCCAGACGGCGATCTGGATTCGGAACGGGAGGTCGGCCGTCCCGCCGGTGAAAAGCCCGACCGTGGTGATCGCCGCGCCGACTTCGGTCACGAACATGACCGGGTTCCGCGCCAGCGTCACCGGGTTAAGCTTTTTGAAAGACTCGCCGATCGCGGGGACGAGGATCGTCGGGTCGAAGATGGAATGTGTTTTGGCTGCCATGGGAAAAGTTCCGGGTTCCGCGTTAGGAGTTCCAAGTTCCGAGCAGGGTCACCACAACGGCGGTGGAGCGGCCCACACCAGTGAATTGGTAAGGCAAGGCGAGTTTTACGAGGCGCCGCCAAGCCGCCCCATGAGAGTGGCCTCCTCGCCTCAAAACAACCTCCCGTTGAGCATCAGGAAATGCTCGAGCACGGGCGTCAGCGTCAGCACAGGTAGAAAGGTCAGCGCGCCGACCAGAAAAACCGTGCCGAGGAGCAGGGTGACAAAGACGCCGCCATGGACCGGGAAAGTGCCGGCGCTGGCCGGTACCAACCGCTTCCGCCCAAACGAACCCGCCAACGCCAGGACGGGGATGATCATGCCAAACCGGCCCAGCAACGTCGCCAAGCCTAGCAGCACGTCGTAGTGCGGGTCGCCGTTGGCCGGATTTGCCGTCAGGCCCGCAAAGGCACTACCGTTGTTACCCGTCGCCGAGGAGAATGCATAGAGGATCTCGCTCAGACCGTGCGGACCGGGATTGTTGGTGCCCGCCTGACCCCACGGGGTGAGCACGGCCCAACCAGAGAAACCCAGGATGGAGAAGGCCATCAGCAATATGGCGATGGAGGCTAGTTTTATGTCATACGCTTCGATTTTCTTGCCGAGGTACTCGGGCGTCCGGCCCACCATTAACCCGGCGATGAAAACCGCCAGGATGACAAATAGCAGCATCCCGTAAAGGCCGGCGCCGACGCCGCCGAAGATGACTTCGCCCAGCTGGATGTTGAACAGCGGCACGAATCCACCGAGTGGCGTGAACGAGTCATGCATGGCGTTCACGGCGCCGCAGGATGCGTCCGTCGTGACGGTGGCAAACAAGGCGGAGTTGAAAATCCCGAAGCGGACCTCCTTACCTTCCATGTTGCCGCCGGCCGGGTTAATGCCCAGTACGTTCAGCGTGGGATTGCCGGCGGCTTCAGCCCACCAACAAAGGAGCAGACCGGCCAGGAAGACCAGCGCCATGGCGCCCCAAACCGCCCAACCGTGCCTCTGGTTCTTGACGGACCGGCCAAGGTAGTAAGTGAGGGCGCTCGGAATCGCGAAGATCGAGAGGATCTGGATCCAGTTTGACAGCGGCGTTGGGTTCTCGAACGGGTGGGCGGCGTTCGCGTTGGTGTAACCGCCGCCGTTGGTCCCCAGCATTTTGATCGCCATCTGCGAGGCGATCGGGCCTTCCGGGATCGTCTGGGCATCGACTTTCTGGTCGACGAGCACGGGGTTGCCCTTCTCGTCCTTCACCGGGTTGCCGGCGTCGTCCTTCTTGGGCACTTGGACCGTCTGCACCTCCACGACCTTCGCCGTGTCGTAGGCTTTGAAGTTCTGCGGAACGCCCTGAGAAACCAGGAACAAGGCGTAGACGACGCACGCCGGGATGAGCAGGTAGTAGTGGAGCCGGACCAGGTCGACCCAAAAGTTTCCGACCGTACGGGCGGAATGACGGGCGATCCCCCGCACGAGCGCCGCCGCGACCGCGATCCCAACCGACGCCGACCAGAAGTTGTGGGAGGCCAACGCGGCCATCTGCGACAGGTAACTCATCGTCGATTCGCCGGCGTAGCTCTGCCAGTTGGTGTTGGTCGTGAAGCTGGCGGCCGTGTTGAACGCGAGATGGTCGGCCACTTGGTCGAAACTTTGCGGGTTGAGCGGCAGAACCTGCTGGAGGCGAAGGAGGGCGTAGGTGAAAAGCATCGTCACCGTGCTGAAG
>CAXUNV010000524.1:2336-3596 GCA_964252355.1 uncultured Chthoniobacterales bacterium
TTCCTATCTTGTTCGGGGTCCGGCCGGACACCGAGCAACCGGTACGTCAACCTCTCCAACGGTTTGCAGACCGGATCAAGGTAGGTGCGCCCGCCCGCATCCAACACCTGCGCAAGGTAGAGCCCCAGCGGTTTGGTGATCAGGATGAGGACGACTAGAAACAAGACGAGCTGAATCCAACCAGAAACATTCATAACAAGGTTAGGATCGAATCAGAACTTCTCCGGACGCAGGATGGAGAAGATCAGGTAAATAGTGAGCAGCAGGGCGATGCAACCGACGGCGAGGTTTTCCACAAAGTAAAAAGTTTCGAGTTAGATTTTTTCGCAGGCCCAGACGAACGCGGCGAGGACCGCGAACGAAGCCAAGGTGAGTCCGACGTAGATGAGGTCCGACATGGCGTGTATTGGTGGTTGGTTCGGTTGAAAAAGGTCAGCGTTCCCCGAGGTGGTACGGTTCGTTGCTTGAACCGAGGTGGTTCAACTCGAAGAGCCTGCGCATGTTGCCTTGCGCAGCGTCGTGGTTGGTGTCCAACCAGATGGCGCGTCCGTAAAGTTTGCGCGCCTGCCGAAGATCGCCCTTCATCTCGGCGATGACCCCGGCCAAGTTGAACGCGTCTGGGGAGCGCTCGTCGGCCTCCAAGGCGCGCAAGACGGCGGCCTGCGCGGCCCGTAGATCGGAGGCGTGGATCAAGGATCTGACCCGATCAAGGTCGAGTTCAGATCCTTGGGCGACCGCCGACGCCGACGACGCGACCCCGGATTCAGCCACTGACCGACGCAGGTCGGCCGGTCGCAGCGGTTTTTGCAGGAAGTCGATTGCGCCGAGCCGCATGGCCTGAGCCGCGTCCGGCAGCGAGCCGTACGCAGTCACGATGACCACCGGCGTCGCGATGCCGCGTCCGCGCATCAGGCGCAAAAGTTCGAGCCCGTCCGTTCCGGGCATCCGCAGATCCAGCAAGATCAAGTCGAAAGGGGCCCGCTGAAGTGCGGTGAGCGCCTCGGCGGCCGAAGCGGCTTCCGCCGAGCGGTGGCCGTCGGTCTCCAGCGCCACCCGGTAAGTCAGGCGCACGTTCCGCTCGTCGTCGACGATCAAGATGCGCTTCATCCGTTCAACTTCCAAACGCGGGCAGTTCGAAAAAGAACCGGGTCGGCCCGCCCGGCTGGCTCTCCACGGCGAGCTCGCTGCCGTGGGCGCGGACGATCTCGCGCGAGATCGCCAGCCCCAACCCGCCGCCCGGGCGCTCCCCCCCCGGCACGG
>CAXUNV010000525.1:0-3301 GCA_964252355.1 uncultured Chthoniobacterales bacterium
GGGGCTTCCGCCCTATCAGGTTGTTCAGCGCCGCGGGACCGCGGCCGGAACCGGCGGTGTCGGTCCCGAGCGCGAACGAGATTAGCCCGGAAGCCACCGCCACCGCCGAACCGGAGCTTGAGCCGCCTGAGATCAGCTCGGGATCGAGGACGGACCGACACACCCCGTAAGGCGATCGGGGGCCGACCAGACCGGTGGCGAACTGATCAAGGTTGGTTTGCCCACGAGCAGGGCGCCCGCCGCGAGCAACCGGTCGACGACCGTCGCGCTCCGGGCGGGCATGTACGCAAAGGCAGGACAACCGGCGGTGGTTGGCAGACCGGCCACGTCGAAGTTGTCTTTGACTGCGAAAGGCACCCCGAACAGGGCCTGGGTCCCTGGATCGCGCAGACGTTCCGCCTCCGCCACCACCTGTTCTTCCGGCCGCAGGGTGATCCAGATGGGCTGGGTGCCCACCGCACGGATCCGGCGGTAAACCTCGCGCACCACGTCGGCGGCCTTGACACCCCCGCCGGAATACGCGCGGCGCAGCGCGGCAAGGTGCAGCGGCAGGCGGTCGAGGCGCGTCATGATGCTGGCACCTCCAGAAAACGAACGGGTTTTTCGTAGATGGCGAGCACGACGCAGCCTTCCTCGCTGGCCACGGCGTGACGCGTTCCCGGCGGGTTGACCACCAGCGTTCCGGCTCGGGCCGGGCCGTTTTGGTCGCGTTGCGCGCCCCGCAAAATCAAGATGTGTTCATAGCCGTCGTGTTCGTGCCACCCCACCGCCGCGCCCGCTTCGTAGCGCAGCAACGCGGCGCTCGGTCCGACCACGCCGTTGCCGTAGAGGCGATGGATCTGCACCCCGGGCCGAAAAGGTTTCCAGACTACGCCCGCCCCGGGATCAATACCCGGCACAAGAAGGTCCCGCACCTCGGGTCGTTCGTAAGGTTCAGCGTCCATCGTTCGTCCCGCCCAAGGGCACCTTGTCTGTTTGGAAACGGCAGGAGTCGCGCTCACTTCTGCACCCCGCCGCGCCCGGCAAGGCGCCGAGCAACTCCGCACTGGACGCGGTCGACCCGACGCCGTCCTGCGCCAAGATCATCGCGAGCGTGGTTCGCTGGAACTCCGGGAGATCGCTGTGCGTGGCGTCGATGACCAGCAGGGCGAGACGCCAGGCCTGGCGGCCAGCGCCTTGGCGCCCTCTGGATGGGCTTGGTTGTACCCGTAATCGCCTTTGGGACCGACGTGGTCGAAGCCAACTTTTAAGGCGTCGCCTTTCGCGCTGATCCAGAGAACCAAGCCGATCGTCAGGAATGTGAAGAAGTTGCGCATGCGGGGAAGGGAAGACCGCACGTTCGTTTAGCATGGGACATGCCATGTTCGGCTTGGTCGGACGGCCTCCACCGCGGTACCGCCCGCACGTGCGCGTAGGCCAAATCGCCGCATGATCCCTGAGCAGTTCGCGCCAGCACCGCGCAGCGTCCGGCCGATCCCTGGCCGCGTCACGCCGGACTTCTTCCGGGTTGCCTGATTTTCTACCTGGGTTGCGCCGCTTCGGCGGGAGGCGAAGGCGCGCCGAGGTTGGCCATGACAACGAACCGCTTTCCCCTGTCGCGCCCATCGGGAAGCGTCTTGCTCCCCCAAAGCGGCATGAGCACGTTCGCCCTGATCATTTGTCACGACGGCACGATCTTGGAACAGGGCAGCGGTTGGGCCGACGACATCGTCACGAGAGAAATCCAGCCCAAGCTCTGCGACGAGGCTCGCCGCCTCTGGGGCGTGGAGAACAACCTCCACCAATTCGGCCACCAGGGCTCGGTTTTCCGGCGCCAACCCGCGCCTGCGGGGAATCCTCCATGCCGCCACAGCCAGCCCTCGCTCACTGAAGGAACGTGCGGCGCATGGTTTTAGCGCGAAGACGCCCCTTTTGGCTCGCCAAACCGGTGAGACGTTGGTAGATGTTTCTTGAGGCGCCAAGCGCTCCGCGCCGCGCCTTGGCACCTTTGGGAACGGGTTCGGTCACGGCTCAGCCGATCAGGGGTCTGCCGGGGGGCGCGAGGCCCACCCGCGCAGTGAGGGCGAGAAAGAGCCGATCGCCTTTACCATTCCGGTCATCTGTGAAAAGATTGCTTTCCGTCCGCGCCTTTGCCGGCGTCCTGCTGTTCAGCGCCACCGCCGGGTTGTCTCTACCCGTCCACGCCGATTTTCTGTACGTCGCCAATGCGGGCGGCAGTAACGACGTCTCCGGTTTTCAGATCGGGGAAAATGGCTCTTTGACGCCGCTGCCACGCTCGCCCTTTCCGGCAGGTAACTTGCCTGCAGCCATCGTCGCCCTGCCGAAATCCGGAACGTTGGTGGTGGTGAACGAAGGCGCCAACAACCTGTCGATGCTCCGCGTCGGCGATGCCGGCGCTGTCATCGCCGGCACCACCGCGCCATTCGCCACCGGGGCTGATCCCCACGGCGCGGCGGTGGATCCGCAAGGGCATTTGCTCTTCGTAGCCAACTCCGGCGAGAACAGCGTCTCGGGGTACCGCCTGGAGACCGACGGTACGCTCCAATCGCTGGCCGATTCACCGTTCGCGGTCGGGGCGTTCCCGCGCACGTTGGCGTTCAGCGGCGACAGCCGTTACCTCTACGTCGCCAATCAAGCGAGCGACGACATCTCCGCGTTCGAAGTCCAGAGTGACGGCGGTTTGCGTCCGCTCAATGGCCCGGCCGCCACGACGGGCATCAGTCCGATCCACATGATCCACCACCCGAAAGCGCCGTTCCTTTACGTGGTCAACGAAGGCTCCTCTAACGTGTCCGCGTTCAAAATCGGCGATGACGGTAGCTTGGCGTCCCTGCCCGGGTCGCCCTTCGCCGCTGGATCGCACCCGGTGCAGATGGCCATCTCGGGTTCAGGCGACCGGGCCTACGTAGCCGATCAAGAGAGCGGCAAAATCCTTATTCTGAACGTCGGGCCGGACGGCGTGCTCTCACCGCTCGGCATGGCCGACGTGGGCGGCGGCGAACCTTTGGCGGTAACGACCAGTTCCAACAATCAGTTCGTGTACGTGGCCGACAAGGCTCACCACGGCGTCTGGGCGTTGCGAGTCAAGGACGACGGCAACTTGGAGCCGATGGGCGAAGCCCCTTCGAAGGCGGGGGCGGGACCGGCGTGGCTGGCGCTTTATCCATAAGGTTCTGATTCCTTTTTAAGGGATCGCCACGCCCCACCGGGTCACCCACGGAAGGCGCTTGTCAGGGCGAATCTCCTCTGCCATTGACCACACGCCGCATGTGGCGCCTACCATGAATCCATCCCCCGATCC
>CAXUNV010000525.1:3311-3580 GCA_964252355.1 uncultured Chthoniobacterales bacterium
ACGCCGGCCAGACCCGCGGGTGACCCGGTGGGGCGAAAACCCGGCCGGCTGACGGGTGCTGCCACCGCGCGGAGACACCCGCCGGGCGGTTTGAGCCGGCGTAAGCGATCCTGGTGGCCCCGCCGAAGGCTAGCTGCGGCCGAGCTTGTAGAATGTCTTGGCGTCGGGCCATCCCGGTCGTGCCCGCAGGCTCAAACCGCCCGGCGGGCGCCCACACCAAGAGCAGCGTTTTACTGCCGGCCGGGTTTTCGCCCCACCGGGTCACCCAC
>CAXUNV010000526.1:0-3573 GCA_964252355.1 uncultured Chthoniobacterales bacterium
CGGCGGCGCAGCCGTCCCGGCCGCGGGAACCTGGGGGGTGGTGTGATAAGTGGTCGGCTGAGCGGTGTTCAGCCCGGTCACGGCCTCGACATCGCCGGCGACCGAGCCCGGCAGCGACACGTCGCGGTTGTTGGACCAGATCGTGGGGGGGGTGGCCGGCGGGGGGGCCCCCCGGGGGCTAACCCCCCCCACCGCAGGCAAGATGGCCACTCCTCCCGTTTTGGTCTTCGCATCCGGCCTTGGTCAGGCCGAGCCGCGGCCAGCCCCACCGCGGGCCCCGTGGCCGCCGTTAGGGCCTCACGAACGGTCGGTTGACGGACGGATCCAACACCAGCGCGCCGGGCGGGATGCCGTGCACGTCGATGAGGTTGTGCGGGTAGTAGGGGCTGCGGACCAGACCAGGGTAGTCGGTGAGCCCGCCGTACGGGTAACCGTCGGGCGGCGCCGATCGGTAGTACCGTTCCCGCTCGTTGTCGTGCACGATGGCGCCGACGAGCGCGCCCACACCTGCGCCGAGGGCGGCACCCGCCGCCGCGTCGCGCACATGGTTGCCGGCGAGCCCGCCGATGATCGCCCCGGCGCCGGCGCCGTAAGCGGCCCCGCGGCCTTCGTAAGTGTCGCACCCAGAGAAGGTTCCGGCCGCGATCGCCACGGCCACCAACCCTAAAACTTTTTTCATGACGTCAATTCTTTCCCGCGACGGCAGGCCCGCGCGCCTGCGCCAAACCTCGACCGAACGCTCTTTCACTTAAGCTGTAGTCGGTTAGACGCGAGCGCGCGGCCGACAATCCAGATTTTTTCGGCACGCCCCAAGCGGTAACGGCGGTAGAAGACGCGGAATCCGTCGCCCTCGATCTTGCGCAGGAGCCGGAAATAGATGGCCCGCATCAACTCGGCCGCGACCATGGAACGCACATCCTCGAGCGGCAACAGGCGGCGCGCCTCGCGGAACATCCCGTGGGCACGCTCGGCCTGCGCGCGCATCATCCGCAGGAAGGCGGCGTTGTACACCCGTCGTTGGAGGGCCTCCTCGGAGTAGCCGTACGAGGCCAGCTCACTGCGGGGCAGGTAGATTCGTCCACCGTTGCGGAGGTCAACCTCGACGTCGCGGATGATGTTGGTCAGCTGGAGCGCTTGGCCTAAGGTGTGGGCGTAGCGGCGGGTCTGCGGGTGGTGGTACCCAAAGATTTCGATGCTCACCAAGCCGACGGCGCTCGCGACGCGGTAACAATAGAGGCTCAGCTCAGCAAAGTTTTCGAAGCGGGCCGGACGCAGGTCGGACTCGACGCCGTCGAGGATGTCGTCAAACAGCGCGATGGACAACCGATACTGCGCGATCAAGGCACGGACCTCGGCGGCAAAGGCTGGTTCTCCCGGCTCCGCCGTCCGCAGCGCCGCCCGCCATTGCCGGAGCGCCTGTTCCCGCTCTGGCAAGGGCCGCGTGTCGTCGTCCGCCAGATCGTCGACCAAGCGGCAAAACGCGTAGAAAGTGGTGATGTCTCGACGGCGCGGAGGCGGCAGGGCGAAGAAGGCCAAAGCGAGGTTGGAACCGCTTCGCTTGGTGATCTGCTCGGCGCTGGTCACGGCACGTCCGAAGTTCTCACCCCGTCCCGCGTTTGGCCATCAAAGACCTGCACGGTGGCATCGGCGCCGAACGCGAGGTCTGCGCCGGGCCACGTGACCAGGGCCGTCAACCCGTACTCACGGACTGCCCGTTGGCAAGCGGCCGCCAAGCGTTCCCGGTCGCGCACGGGTAGGTCCCTGCCCAGCTCCTCGACGGCCAGCAGGGCCGGTCGAAAGCAGATCGCGCGGGCCAGCGCCGTCAGGTGTTGGTGCAACGGGGAAAGTTCGTCCGGTGCGCAGTCCGCCACGCCCTCGAGGTCGGCGATGCGGAGCGCCGTCTCCGTCAGGCCTTTCGCCTCCGGCGGATCGACCCCGAGCACCTTGAACAACGGCATGGCCACGTTTTCGACGACGCTGAACCCGGGCAGCAGGTAAGGCGTAGAGAACAGGTAACCGACGCGACGGTTGCGTACTTCGGCGAGGGCGTCTGCGGAAAGCGCGCAGGCATCGACGCCTTCGAAGATGATGGCGCCGCGGTGTGGGGGTTCCAAAAGGGTCAGCAACCGCCATAAGAGGCGTTTGCCGCCGTCATGGGGATTCGTCAACACGTAGGTTCGTGCCGGGAAAAACTCGCCACTGAACCCCCGCACGGCCTCTTCCCGTCCATCAGCCAACCGACGCGCGGCGTGCAGGCCGTGAACGCTGAGAAGGGCTGACATACGCCGGTCGAAGGAAACCCGCCACGCCCGGGCGTGACCCCGGCGGTACCGCAGAACTCAACACGCCGCAGCCAGCCCGTAAAGAGAAAAGGAATCCGAGTTCCGCGTTCCGAGTTCCGCGTTCCGCGTTCCGAGCAAGTTGAAACAGAAGGGCACGAAGAGAACGAAGGGGAAGAGGGAGGGAAGGTAGCGGGAACCACCCTTGCCGCCGGTGGGGCGAACACCCGGCCGGCTGAGTGGAGCGGCTGCCGGGGTAGACCGGAGCCGGGCGATGTGAGCCGGCGCCGGGCAACGAGGGTGGTTCGATCCACCGTTGCGCGGGCGTGGCGGCGCCGCACAGGGTGGTTCCCGCTTGGCGGCGGGTAAGGCAAAACACCTCTTGCCCTACCCACCTTTGGGAAATGGTTGCTCTGTCTGGCCTTTGTCATTTGGCCTTCTTCAAAACCTCACCTCTTGCCCGCTTTGCACGCAATCGCGGTAGAGACAGACCCAACTGGCCAAAAACAGGGCCGAACAAAACGCGCGCAACTGCGCGGCCGTCAAGCTGAGCAGCCGTTCCGGCCATGAAAACTCCGGGTACGCACCGGCCAGCCGTTCCCGAATCCAGGCAAGCAGGAAAAAATGGAGGGCGGCCACCAAAAGGAACCAAAACACCCGGTGCCAATGTTCGCGGACGAAGCGGCCATGTTGGCGGAGCGCACCCGCCAACGTCTCGTTGTGGAAAACCAAGCAGAGTTGGACGGAGGAGAAGAGGATGAGCGCGAGGGCGAGCAGCGGTCGGGCGGTTTGCTCGACGTACTGCACCACGGCGTTGGTGAAGTCGGTGTGTACCCCAATCGAGATGTAGGACGCCAGTAACGGTCCGTGCACGGCGACAAAACCGGCCAGGAGAAGCGCGCCCGTCCACCGTGCCGCCACCACCGCACGCTTCACGGCGAGGGCGAGGACGCGTTCCGGCGATGCGCCCAAACCGCGCGCCCAGGTGTAGGCGAGCAGGATGACGTCGACTTGGACCAACGTGCCGAACATCGCCTCAAATTGAAACGACAGCGCGTCGAGGCACGCGCCGGCGCGTAGCAGGTCGACCGCCCCGAAAACGTCGTTCAAGGGGTGAATGCAGAGTGCAACCAAGGGTTTCAAGAGGGCAGCAAACGCGCAGACCAACAGGGCGCCGTAGGCCGGAAGCCACACGCGCGGCCACCGGCGGCGCGCCTCCGCCAAGGCGCCGGCGTGCACGCCGCGCCAGTTGATGAAGAAAAGGACCGCGGCGACCGCCGACGCGGGGTAGGTG
>CAXUNV010000527.1:0-3559 GCA_964252355.1 uncultured Chthoniobacterales bacterium
TGACGATCGCGTTGGAGAACCCGGGAAACGGCGAGGATAACCTGTTCAACGTGGCGCAAGACGGTCTCGACCTCGTGGACCGGATCGGGTCGCCCCGCGTCAGGTTGAACTACGATGCGGGCAACACCGTTTCGCATCGTCCCGGGAAGGTTGACCCGGCACAGGACGCTTTGGCGGCGCTGCCCGGTTGCGCGCACGTGCACGTCAAGGACGTCCAGGTCCGGCCGGAAGGTTATTTTTTTGTGCCGCTCGGCGGAGGGAAGGTCGGTTGCGCCACGATCGTGGACGCCCTGCGGGACTGGAGAGAAATCCCTTTGGCCATCGAACTGCCGCTGCGGTTGCACCGTGACCGGGACGCGCAACCCGTCCGCCGCCCGTCGCCGGTGTCTTTGGCCGAGATTGAGGAGGTGCTGCGCCGTTCGCTCCGCTTCGTGCGGGAGCGGCTCGCGGGCGACGCGGAAAGTTCGCCCACCGACGCAGAGAGCGGAAGGCAGGGTTGAGGCGGCCGGTAAGGGAGGCACGCCTTGGCCAAGATCGAGGCGGGCGGAGCGGAGGAGGTCCACAGATTACGCAGATGAACGCAGATTGCTGAGGAAGGCAGCAGGTTGGGACGTCGAGGGAGGCCATCTGCCATTTGTCTCATCCGCCATCGACTCCGCGCGCCGCGCTGAAGGATCGTGACGGCATGAAACGCAGGCGCAGGATTTCGCTGCCACTCGTAAAGGGAGAGGGTCAAAAGCCAATGGCCCCGAGCGAGGAGCAGGTGGATGCCGCCGCTTGGGACTAGCCGGTTCGACTTGGCAGATGACAAATCGCCAACCCGGGAGGGCCGGTGCTCCCCGCCCGCCACGCTTCGGCGCTACGCTGGGCGGTCGTTGCCGAACTGAAGGCGTGGCCGCCCTTCCCTTCGTGTCGTGGCGTTGTGGCGTGAGGTCATTCCTCCCCGCCGGGCGCAGGGGGCTGTCGCCTGGCAATGGCCTCGGGTCGGTCCATTGTTGCGATTGAGCCAATTGATACCAATTCCCCCCTGCGGCAGGCTGGGCGCCATGGAGTCGGGTTGGATCGGCCGAGGGAAGGTGCAGGCCCGCGAGCGCGGCGGGGTGCTGACGATCGTGATCCATGGCCTGACGACCCAGGGACGCTATTACCGGCCACTGATCTACGATTTTTTCCGCAAGGAATGGCGGGGGCGTCGCGCGTCGTGGGGCGACTGCAGCGTGGAGATCGACGTGGAGTACGTCGACCAAGTGCCCCGGCTCGATTTGGACAACTTGGCCAAGGCGTTGCTCGACGCGATCAAGGGTTACGCCTTCCACGACGACGGCCAGGTCGCGCGGCTGGTGGTCCAACGCCGGCCGGGCGAGCGCGAACGGCTCACGATCACCGTCACGCCTTACCGGGGGTGAAGGGGTGATTCACACGGCGCCACGGCGGTCACGGCGAACGACAAAAATTTCACGCCACGACGCCACGGCGCAAAAGGGAGAGGCTTGAACAGAAGATCACGAAGGCAAGGTGGAACTCCGTTCTTCCCCATTTGGCCTTTGTCATTTGCCATTTGTCATGCGCGGAGCGCCGATCTGCTATTGCGATGTGCGCGGCGCCTGTGACACTGGATTGCTGATGAGCCCGCCCGCGCCGCCGCCGCGCGCCGTTTGCCAGTCGATCACGATCCGTCGTGAGGCGGAGGAGTTCATGGCGAGCTTGGCGTTTGCGTTTGGTGACGAGTCCCTGCCGCAGGAACGGTTCGCGGCGGAGATCCTGGGGCCGAAGGAACAAGGGTTTTTTGCCACGCTCCGGTTCCCGTGCCGGCAGGAGAGTTACCTGTTGGGCCGGTACGCCGCCAAGCGGGCGCTGCAACGGTTGCTGGGCACCGCCGACCTGCGCGAGATCGAGGTCGGGCGGGGCGTGATTGAGCAGCCAATCGTCGGGGTGCCGGGCCAGAGCCCGTCCCCGGGGGTGACGACAGTCACGCCGGGCCGGTGGCGGTGGCGTTGGCGTTTCCGGCCGGTCACCCAATGGGAATTGATTTGGAGGCGTTGGACCCGGCCCGACTCGACACGGTCTTTTCCCAGCTTTCCCAGGAAGAAACGGCGGTGGTGGACCGGGTCAGGGAGGAGGGAGGGCGTTTGGGCGCGGCGTTTGCGCTCTGGTCAGCCAAAGAAGCGTTGTCCAAGGTCCTCTTGTCTGGGTTGATGAGCCCCCTTTCCATTTACAACCTGAGCCGGTTTGAACGGTCGGAAGGCGGGATCTGGGAAGGGGAGTTCCAGAACTTTGCCCAGTACAAGGCCATGACGCTGGTCGGGACGAAACACGTCCTGTCGATCGTCGCGCCGAAACGGTCGGCGTTGAGTTTTGGCTCTGACCTTGCCCGGTGGTTTTGAGGGGAGGGGCGCTTTTGTTAACCCGCGCTTTACAGCGGCAGGGACGCGCGGAGAGTATCCGCCACGGGGCGCTGCAAACGGTTGCAGCGCCTTTTGGCACAAATGAACTTTGGCGACCTCGAGACCGGCAGAGTTTCGGTGCGCGCGGGGACGGCAGCAACGCCGGCACCGCGCACCTTGGTTGACTTGCTCGACGCCGCGGACGCTGCTCCGGCCGTGCAGCACGGCAGCCATTTTTCTTCCCACGCGGAGTTGCAAAATCTTTTCCTCGGCGCGACGCGGCGGTTGCAGGACCTGGGCGTCCGCCCGGGCGACCTCGTCGCCGTCGGATTGAACCGTTCGCTCGAGGCGTTGGTGACCGTCGTGGCGATCCTGCGCGCCGGGGCGGCGTACGTGCCCCTCGAAGGGAGTTACCCCGCGGAACGTCTGCAGTTCATCCTCGACGACACCGCCGCGTCCCTCCTGGTGACGGATCAAAACTTCGCACACCTCCTCCAGGGACCGCGCACGGTCGACGTCCGAGACCTCATCTTGCCGGCAGGATCAGGCGCCGGAGCGCCGCGGGAGGTCCACGTCCGGCCGGAAGATCTCGCGTACATCATCTACACGTCGGGTTCGACCGGCACACCCAAAGGCGTGAAGATGCCGCACCGGGCGCTCCTCAACCTGCTCCTCTGGCAAAGGCGCGTCTTGCCGGGGCCGGCCCGAACGCTCCAGTTCGCGCCGTGGACGTTCGACGTCTCTTTTCAGGAAATCTTTTCGACGCTCCACACCGGCGGCACGTTGGTGCTGGTGGAGGAGGAGCGGCGGCGCGATCCCGAGCGGCTCTGGCCTTTCCTCGTTGAGCAGGGGATCGAACGGCTGTTCGTGCCGGTCGTCGTGCTGCAAGCCTTGGCGGAGGTCGCTGATGGTCCTTCGTCGTTGCGCGACGTGATCACCGCGGGCGAAGCCCTGCGCATCACGCCAACGATTCGCCGGATGTTTCGTCAGGCGCCCAGGATGCGCCTGCACAACCATTATGGGCCATCGGAAACGCACGTGGTCACCGCTTGGACGTTGGGAGATGATCCCGACGCGTGGCCGGAGTTGCCGCCCATCGGGCGCCCGATCGATGGCGTCACCATCCACCTCTTGGACGAAGGACGACGGGAGGCGAATTTTGGAGAGATTAGCAT